>CALFWJ010000131.1 GCA_937928525.1 uncultured Alphaproteobacteria bacterium
ATAATGGGTTTGCTTTGCGTTTTCCCGGGTGGTGGTTGCAGTGTAATCTAGAGTTATTTTTGCTTTAGCTGTTGGTGTTATGTTTGGCGCACGCGCAAGGATATCTGCACGGGTGGTGGTGCTATGTACGCCTGTAATAAAAACGTTTTTTACTGCCTTGTTCTCAGCGGCGGCAAGGCCTGCCTCTATGCGGGCGGCACCGCCAGTAAGCACGACAAGGTGGGTTGTATTTTCAGGCAGGTTTGTAGGAATTGCGGGGATGGTGATAAAACGGTAGTAGCTAAAATCTGTAATTATGAACAGTGTGAATAGCAGCGATAACCGCGTTATTATTTTCAACATAAACTATACTTATTTAGGATCTGGTGTGTTGGCCATACGGAGGACTTCTGCCCATTCTTCTGGCTTAACGGGTTGCACCGAGAGGCGCATAGAGGTGACTAACGCCATATCTTGTAGTTTTGGATTTGCTTTAACATCTGCGAGTGTAACGGTTTTTTTAACTGCAATTAAAGGCTTCACGTTAACCATTTCCCATGGATTAACCAGCTCACCTTTGGCGTTTTCTTTGGGAGTAAATGTGTGGTCTGGATAGGTGAGTTTAGTGATTTCGACTAGCCCTACAACTTCTAACCCTTCGTTGCTGTGGTAGAAAAAGCCGCGGTCACCAATTTGCATTTGGCGCATAAAATTACGGGCTTGGTAATTACGGATGCCATCCCACGGTTCGTCTTTTGCAGCGATGAGATCATCCCAGCTGAATTTAAAGGGTTCGCTTTTAAAGAGCCAATATTGCATTAATTTAAACCTTTTGTTGTTGAGAAATCGAGTGCAGCGAGCGGCGTCTCAATTCGCGCTCCACGATTGGTTGCCGTAGGGAACTGAGCAACGCCCAGTGGAAAATGAAAACTACGTTTTTCATTTTTCATCGCCCAAGCACATTCGGGCGCTCAGCGCCATGCGCAAGCAATAAGTTAGCTAGAGCAAGGTTATTTTGCGTGAGTGCATAATCTATTGGTGCTTTACCTGAGCGGTCTTTTATTGTGGCTTTAGCCCCATTTTCCAGCAGAAATTGCGCGAAGGCGTAGTTATTATCTTTTACTGCAATAAGTAGCGGTGTGGTGCCTGTAAAGTCGGTTGTTTTAACATCGGCGCCATAACCAATAAGGGTACGTGCAGCCTGAAGTTGATTTTTCCGTGTTGCAAACATAAGCGGTGTGGTGCCAAAGCGGTCTTTTTTATTGGCGTTAGCGCCCGCCTCTAGCATAGTAACCATACTGGTTTGGTTATTGTGCAACAGGGTATAAAAAAGTGCTGACCAGCCATCGTTGTTGCCAACATTAATGTCTTTAATGGTTTTTAAAAGCTCAGGAATAGCGCCACTTACATTTTGACGAGCAGCAAAATGCAAGGCTGTATCACCGCGCGCATTGGTAAGCATGGGGTTGGCGCCAGCTGCTATAAGCAAGCTAATCATGTTTATCTTTTTGGCACTAATGGCAGCCATAAGGGGGGTGCTTTGGAAGGTATTGCGGCCGTTTACATCTAATCCCGCCGCAATAAATTTGCCAACTTTTGCTTCTTCTCCTGCACGGATAGCATTAAAAAATTCTGGGATTGAAAGCGTGATTGGCTTTACGTTTTTGCCATTTGATGCACCTGAAGATGGGCGCGGTGCGTTTATGTCGTAGAATTCAAACACATCACTACGGCTAACTTTTTCACGGTCGGAGAAGAGAATTTTACGCGCTGGCGAAACTGCGCTAAATTGTTCTTTCGGATATTTAGGTTTAAAGTTTTCCACGCCAAAATTTTCTTTAAAATCTACGAGTTGGCTGCCGTTTGGCCACAGCCAATATGCTGCCGCCAGCAGGAGAATAAAAATAGGTAGTGTGGTAAGTGCTATTTTGTTGTTCAGCATTGGGTTAGTTATAGCATATATCTGGTTTTTTTATAATGAAAAAACCCTGCTTTGCGCAGGGGTTAATCTTGTCTGTTTTAGTATTTATACATTTGTTTTTGCCGTAAAACTTCATACATATTTTTTGTTTCAGTTTCGAAGGCTTTAATGAGTAAATCTAGTTGCATTTGGCCTTGAGCTATATACATTGCAGCCTCAGCTTCTAGTTGTTCAATATCTGCCAGTGACGCATTTATTGGACGCCTAGATTCATATCCTGGCGCTGCGCTTTTAGATGTTGCGTAAACTGAATAATTTCCTTCTTTCAGTTTTTTTGCGACACCTTGCAGAGTTATTCCTTCATTTGAAATTTCTTCGGCAATTTCGATAAGTTCGTCAAATTCTCGGCGCCTAAACCATCGGTTATGATAACTGGTTGGAAATATTTTATGCGCTTGTAAAAAAATCATACCGACCATTTCTTCAGCTTTTTTACGTAGATGCATTGTGTTAAGCGCAATTTGTGAGGTTGAATTCTTTAAATTTTTTTTAGCAGGCACCGACATGGTGGCTCTCCTTTTTGCTGTAAAAACGGAATAGGTGATGCATACAGGGTAACCCCATTTTTTGTTTTCTGCAAGTGTTTGAAAAACTTGTGTTCAGGCGCGGCTTATGGCATGAATAGAGTGTTAAAAATTTGAAAGAAAGCAAGCCCGTGACAAACCCGTACCGTACTCATTTATGTGGCGCATTAACTAAAGCTGATGTTGGCACTGACGTCATGCTGTCTGGCTGGATTTTCCGCCGCCGCGACCATGGCGGTGTGGTGTTTATTGATTTGCGCGACAACGACGGCATTACGCAGGTGGTCTTCCACCCTGATACAGCGGGCGCGAAGCTAATTGACACCGTCACCCACACCAGCCTAGAAAGTGTGATTAAGGTAACGGGCAAAGTGGTCGCACGGGACGATGCCCAGGTCAACCCCAATATGGCCACAGGGGCGGTTGAAATTGATGTTTCTGGCTGCGAGATTTTAAGCGCAGTGGAGCAGATGCCGTATAATATCTCGGATGAATCAACACCTGAAGACATGCGCCTGAAGTACCGCTTTCTTGACTTGCGCACCGAGCAGATGCACACCAATATTCACCTACGGGCGGATGTGATTGCGAGCATAAGAAAACGCATGTGGGCGAATGATTTTAAAGAATTTAACACGCCGATTTTAACCGCTTCTTCGCCTGAAGGAGCGCGGGACTATTTAGTGCCGAGTCGCCAACACCCCGGTAAATTTTATGCGCTGCCGCAAGCACCGCAGCAGTTTAAACAGCTGCTCATGATTTCTGGCTTTGACAAATACTTCCAGATTGCGCCCTGCTTCCGCGATGAAGACGGCCGCGCTGACCGTACGCCAGGCGATTTTTATCAGCTGGATATGGAAATGAGTTTTGTAACGCAGGAAGATATTTTTGCCCTCAATGAAGATGTGCTTGGTGGTGTGTTTAATGAATTTTTAGGCCATGACGGTAAATCTCGTAAAATGGATAAAGCCCCGTGGAAACGCATCCCCTATAAAGAGAGCATGTTAAAATACGGGAATGATAAACCAGATTTACGGTGCCCGATTGAGATTTTTGACGCCTCGGACGTGTTTGCCGCCAGCGACTTTGCAGTGTTCAAGGGCATTGTTGAAGGCGGTGGCGTGGTGCGTGCTGTGCCTGCGCCAACGGCAGCGGGGCAAAGCCGCAAGTGGTTTGACGACCTTGGCAACTGGCTGCGCAAAGAATATAATGCGCCTGCCGCGCCGGGTTATATCACGCTCAAAGAAGGTGAATTTAAGGGCCCTCTAACGAAGTTTTTAAGTACCGAACAAGTTCAGAATTTATTTAATGAAGCAGGTTTGAAAGAAGGCGACGCGCTGTTCTTCCTCGCGGGGAAAGAAAGCGACGTCTGCAAATGGGCGGGCGTGGTACGCACTAAACTGGGCGTTGATTTAGGGTTAAGTGAAGATGATAGCGTGTTCCGCTTTTGCTGGATTGTGGACTTCCCCATGTTTGAAGCCGATGAAGATACGGGTAAAATTGACTTTTCGCACAACCCCTTCTCGATGCCGCAGGGTGGTTTGGAAGCGTTAGAAACCAAAGACCCGCTAGATGTTTTGGCGTATCAATATGACCTTGTTTGTAATGGGTATGAGCTATCTTCGGGTGCTATCCGGAACCACTTACCTGAGCTGATGTATAAGGCGTTTGGCATTGCCGGTTACAGTGAAGAAGAGGTGAACACCAACTTTACGGGCATGGTGAATGCGCTGAAGCACGGCGCGCCGCCTCACGGTGGGATTGCGCCGGGGATTGAGCGCATTGTCATGCTGCTCGCGGGGGCGCCAAATATTCGCGAAGTGATTGCCTTCCCGCTCACGCAAAAAGGGCAAGATTTGATGATGGGCGCGCCAAGCGAAGTGTCGGCCGAACAATTGAAAGAGCTTTGCCTTGTGCATCGTGGTTTGCCAAAAGCGGAATAATAATGCTGCATGGCAAAAGCCCGCTATGGTTAGCGGGCTTTTTTTAATCAAAAATAGGTGTAATTTCT
>CALFWJ010000132.1 GCA_937928525.1 uncultured Alphaproteobacteria bacterium
TCCAGCCTGACGTAAAAGCACCTGACCAGAAGCATCGGTTGGACGCAGCAAGTTATTACTCACCGACTCTAGCCCAGCAGGGTTCTGGAAAATACCAATCGAGATACGCCATAGCGCCTGTGTTTGACCATTTGTAAATGTGCCTGAAATCAATCCTTCTTCATCAACCTGAATTGATGAAAGCGTACCAGAACCAAAACCATCTTGACGCACAAAACCTGTGTTAAACGCGGCAGCAAACTGCACAACACCGTCGGTACCACCACCACCAAGTAATGGCGGCTCATCTACTACTGTAAAACTACCAATTGTGTTGGGGAAGCCACCAGGTGCGGCATCAAACTGAGGCGACACCGTAAGGCGCACACCACTTGTTGCAAAAACAATTTCACGTTGTGTGCTGGTTGTTGGTACGGTCGCTGTTTCAATGGTGACACCACCTTGCTGAAGTTCAACTGCACCAGCACCTGTAAAGACAACATCAAAAGTACCAATCCCGAAGGTGTTATCTTCAATCGATACATCAAGCACGTTATCGGTAAAATCAAGACCTGTTGTGGTTGAAACAACATTACCACCGCGGTATTCACCAAGGTCTAGGTTAACGGTTGCTTCTTCAACACCACCAGCCCACTGTACGTTAAAACTTGTGCCTTCGCTAAATTTAAGGTTACCGTCAGTATCAAATCGTAGGGTACCGTCAGCAATACGAGTATTCACCTCAGATGTACCGCCTTCAACGTTTACACCGTCCGTAATCACTGAAAAGTCCCAGAAGTTCGCAGAGCGTTTAGTAAATGCAACCGTTACATCACGGGCACTCCCTTGGGCATCAAACAACCGAATTTCTGTTAAAAAGTCAGCCTGACCACCAGGGTTAGCTGTTACAATATCTAAAGCCGCGGCTAAAGTTGTGGTCGTATCGTAGGCGCTGTTTGTACCTTGAGTACTGGTTAAGTTCGCACCAACATTCACTTCAGTTGTTGCAGCAGCAGCCACACCAACCGACTGAAGTTCAATACTTTCAGGCGCCTGAGCATTAATAATTTCACCGCTACTATCGGTTCTAAATCCTTGCAAGAATTGGCCTGCTGGCGTTGCTAAAAATCCGTCACGGTCTTCCGTAAAAGCTCCAGCACGGGTATAAAACACACCTGTATCAGTTGTAATTTCTTGACTATCTGCTACCGCGAAAAATCCATTACCAGAAAGCGCCAAATCAGTCACATTAGAAGATGAAATAAGCGAACCTTGCGTGTTTTGACTGCGCTGAATATTACTTGCAACACCACCAGCGTTAAACGTTGTACCACCAGCACCAGATGTTGTAACCAACTGGCTGAACAAAGTACGGTTGGCTTTATAACCAATGGTGTTTGAGTTCGATAAGTTATCCGAGATAACCGAAATCGCTTCACCCTGAGAGGTTAAACCCGCCACACTTGCTGTTAATGCACTAAATAGACCCATAATATATTTCCTTTTATAATTCGACTTTTATGTCTAATTTTTATTTATAATTTATTATTATTTTTAAGTTTTAGTTTGTCGCAGATCGCACAATTTCTGCCTGCGAGAAGTCAACTTGAGAATCATTCGCAAGGACTAAATTAATACCACTATCATTACTCTGAACTGCCGTTACCTCTACATATGCGTAAGGGTTCGCTTCTACAATTCGGCCATCAAAATCACTGGCTGAAACAGTCACCGAATACTCACCTGCGGGTAACGCTTCGCCGTCTGCTTCTGCACTATCAAAGCTCAAGAAGTTAAGGCCATTATTTGTTCCACCGTTTAATTCACGCACCAACAATCCATCCGAGTTTCTAATTTGCACAGTTGCATTACTCGCCGAACCTTCTAGCTCAAAGGCAATATCAATTTCGCTGCCACTACCGTCTAGGGCAATGCTTTGGCTTGGCACTAAGGCTTCACGGCCAATATAACTTACTGCTAAGCTTTGCTCGCTAAAGTCATTAGCTGAGGCAATACCTTCTAACAATGTGTTGGTTTGAACTTGTTGTTCAATCTGAGAATACTGCGCCAGCTGAGATGTCATCTCGTTAGGATCCAACGGATCTAACGGATCTTGGTTTGCAAGCTGCGTAACCAGCAGTGTTAAATACGTATCAAAGTCAATGTTACCTGCACCACCACTGGCTGCATCAGCCAATCCAAGCGACGATGCATTAGAGGAAGAACCAGGTAGCGGAGGCGTAACATTTTGAGCGTTAATTCCAGCCATAGGGGGGTTGCTTTCTTTTACTCAGGTTTATCTTAAGTTAAATTTTTATGGTTTAGTTAGACGTTAAGGTCCAAAAGCCGATCCGGCGCAAGCCAGCGTTGAGGCGCATCACTTTCACCATCGGTACCGTCAAGGTCTTCACTGGTGCCTGCATGGCTACCGTTGTTGGCGTGTTGTGCGTCATTGTTATCTGCTCCGTCTTGGGTTAGCTGTAAACTCAAACCGTTATCTCCTAGCGAGAATCCGGCGGTCTCTAAGCTCTGTTTTAAAAGTTGCAAGTCGCGTGCCATTTGTTCAATCACCTCAGGCCGATCCGCAGAAATTGAACCCTGAACACGGCCATTCAGTACTTCCAACTCAATGTTAATGGTACCCAACTCTTCAGGGTTTAGTTTAATCCGTACGGTACCGCCGCCATCTTTAGCGGTCTGCGTCAGCTGCACACTTGCTTGTTGCGTTACTTGGGCGCGGGCAGCCTGTAACAATCTATCCGAGAAGGGAACGCGCGGATCAGTCCGCGCCGTTTCGCTCACGCTTCCCTGCGATGCCTCGCGCGATAATTGCGTCAGCGCTTGATCAGCACCCGCATCATCTAACGCCACACTTAAAGCTTCAGGGTTGTTTAATTGCGTTAAGGTATCTAGGCCAGTTGTGGTGCTCACCTGCCAACGGTAAACTTCTACACCGCGCGGCGCCTGCAAACCTTCACCAGGCTGCACAGCACTTACGCGGCGGTTATCACGCACATCGCTAGCACGTGGCGCCGCCTCACGGTTTGCTAAGCCAACCTCGGCAATGCCAGCCGTTGCTGCTGCACTTACAGGACGTGTTAATATAGCTTGTTCAGGCGCCAAGTCTGCAACCTGCTGGCTTAATACTGCCGTGGCTTCTGGCGTTGCCGCTGCCGAAGCTGTAGGCGTCAGGTTGTTCTGAGCAACTTGCCCACCAAACAAAACATCTCGCGTCGCCGACTGAACAGCGGTCTGAGACGCCAACGCATCACTTGGCACCAAAGGTTTGCCCTGCAAAACGAGCGTACCCACATCTGTAATAGGCGCTTGCTGCGCCGCGCTTGCAAAAGCACTACTCTGCGCTGTGAATTGCGTTACCCGTACCGATACAAAACTGGCCACCTGTTGCACTGCGGGCGCCAAAGCGGCCACCTCAGTTAAATTTGTTCCTAAACTATCGCCAGACACGCCCAAACGGTTTTTCACAAAAGCCAGCAAACTCTCTAGCCGTTCAGCGCGGCTTTCAGCCAATACACCGTCATCACCAAGTTGCTGAAACGCCGACACTAACTCTTCAAGGCTTCCAACACTGGCTAAATCAATACCTGCATTATCAAATTGCGCAACTGTTGTTTCAATTTCTACTACCGTAATGCGTACCGCAACAATTTCACCCTGAAACGCCGCCGACAATTCACTATCTCCCTGCAAAGCTCCCAACAAATCATTGGCTAAGGTACCAAGGTCACCAGCGGTTAAATCATCACCAAATTCACCTAAATCTAGATTAGATGTAAAACTGGTTAAATCTTGCGCGCCCTCTAAACCTTCGGTTAATCCACTAAAAATACGGTTAAACAAACCGCCAAGGCCACTACCAGACGGCGCAGAAGCACCAATAGCACCAGTGCCCGTAAGGCCTTCTGCTTGGGGTTGAATTAAACCAGGAAGAGATGTACTAAGGGTCATTAAATATGCTTCTTAAATTTTTTAAGTTTTAAATTTTGGGCCTATGCTATAGTTAAGGCACAAAAACAAATGCACGCACTATGCCAAACACCGACAATCCGCCCCTTATAAAAACCGCTGCCGCCCTTAAATATGACAAGGTGAATAACCCTGTCCCTATTCTCGCAGCCAAAGGTAAGGGCGAAGTAGCTGACCGCATTATTGCCCTCGCGCGCGAAAATAATATTCCCATCCGTAGCGATGCCGACCTTGTTGCCATCCTTGAAAAGCTTGAAATCGAGCAAGAAATCCCCCTCGAGATTTACGCCGTCGTCGCCGAAGTATTTTCTTACATATATAAGCTTCAAAATCAGGGCAAAGCACGCTAGACTGTTTTTATGACAACCCCAGATTTAACCACTGTTATTCTTAATGCCATGGCCAAAGTGCAGCGCCACCAATCTGCGCAAACAAAATCTGGCGTAGAAAAGTTAGAGCACCACGTTGCCACACTCATCACTGCCCTCACCGAACTTAATACACTACCAGAAGTAGAACGCAATGCAGCCCTTAAAACTTTAGCCCCCCACCGCATGCAGCTCGATCAAACCATCGCCAACCTCACCGCCAGCAACAGTGGCCTTAAAAACAAAATTATGAACACCGTTAAAATCGCCAATGCTGCCAAAGGCTATGGCCAATACCTAAAATAGAATTTACATTATGCTCTTCGAAACCGTCTCTCTCAGCCGTTACATCATCGCTTCAATTGTTGTGTTTGGCCTTATTGCCCTCCTTGCGGGCGCCCTTACGTTACTTAAGCGCCATCGCTACTCTGGTGCCTTTAATAAACCCAACAAAAAGCGCCTAAATGTCAAAGAAAGCCTGATGCTCAGCGGTAAACACAAACTTGTTATTGTGCAGCAAGACGACATTGAGCACACCATTCTTATTGGCGGCATGACCGATGTGCACCTTGGCACCGCCCCAGCCCAAAATGTAGCCGCAATAGCGGAAGAAACCGCACCAGCACCCACAAAAGCAGAGAGCATCGGCTTCCTTAAACCCTTGCCAAAAACAACCAAACCCGCTAAACCTAAACCCAAGAAGAACAGTAAAAAAAGCAGCTAACCCCGCCATGCGCCGCCACCTCCGTACTATTTTCCTCACGGCTCTTGCCCTCCTTACACTCACAATGCCAGATGTCTGGGCGCAAGCTGCTGGCCCCCTTAACCTTAATTTAGGCGCCGACCTTCTCTCACCGCAACGTATTTTCCAACTGGTCAGCCTCATTACCATTCTCTCACTGGCGCCTTCTATTTTACTCATGGTCACCAGCTTTACCCGTATTGTTATTGTGTTTTCATTCCTGCGCAGCGCCATGGGGTTACAAAACTCGCCGCCTAATGTTGTACTGGTATCGCTTGCACTCTTTCTTACTGCATTTGTTATGGCACCCGTTTTCGAAATTTCTTATAACGAAGGCATCGAACCCTACCTCAACCAAGAAATATCAGAAGAAGAAGCCTTTACCAACAGCGTGGCGCCCTTCCGTGTGTTTATGCTTAAAAACGTCAACGAAGACGATTTATCCCTCTTCGCTGGCATGCTCACCGATGCCGAACAAGAGGTCATGACCAACAACATTAATAACGCTGAAGAAGCTGGCATAGAGGGCCTAGAGCGCTACGCCAGTATCCCCCTTAAAGCCCTTATTCCCGCCTTCATGATATCCGAGCTACGCCGCGCCTTCGAAATCGGCTTCCTCCTCTTCCTCCCCTTCCTCATCATCGACCTCACCATCGCGTCAATTTTAATGTCCATGGGGATGATGATGCTACCGCCAGTTATCATCTCGCTGCCCTTCAAAATTATCTTTTTCGTGCTTATCGACGGCTGGCATATTCTTGCTGGCTCACTGGTAGAATCCTTCAGAGTATAAATTTTACCTCTTAAATAAAATCGCCCATTAAGGCGGTTTTTTATTGACGATAATATGCATACAGTATACTTTGATCTTCAAATAAAGAACCACCTCCCCGTTTATAAAGGAACCCTCATGTCTAAAGACAAACGCATTTTCCGCACCTTCAACCGTGCAAAATTAGGCGATCAACGCGCCGTAACGCTTCACCGATTCCAAATCGCGATGCTTAAAGCTGGTAAAACTTCTACCAATTTAAACTTAGGCACACTCAGCCAAGAGCATATTTCAGCACTCTTAAATGGTGGCGTCAGATATGACCCCGTAACCATTCAAGATTTATGCTCCCAAATCAACGCCAACATTAAAAAGCTTCTCGCGCCGGCAACACCACAAGAGCTGGCCGAAATTGATTTTCATTTTCAATCTCGCCAAGAAGAAAATAAATCTAATTTAAAATCTAACCTAACCTCTCTACGCCAAAGCTTAGGCGGATTCGGAGCAGGCAAAAAAGCCGCAAAAAAACTCGCAATCTCGCAAGTTTCTATTTCTCACTTTGAACACCCAGAAAAACCCTTAATTCCTAACTGGGAAAATTGCCAAAAACTCATCGCAGTCTATGATCCTGAAAATAATTGTAACCTTGCTCCACAAGACCTTCTCGCCGCCCCAGAAGTTTTTCAGGAACAATACCCAGTTCAATAAACTCTCTATCGACATAAAAAGGCCGCCCAACGGGCGGC
>CALFWJ010000133.1 GCA_937928525.1 uncultured Alphaproteobacteria bacterium
AAATTCAATGGCGATAAGCACACACTCGCCCACGCGCACGAAAGTCCACGGGTGATGTTGCTCCCTATGCTGGTGCTTGCTGTTGGCGCCATTACATCAGGCTTCCTTCTTTTGCCCGTAACCTACGCCGATTGGTGGTCAGGAAGTATTTTCATCGCCGAAAACCATCACGCCTTGCACAACGCGCACCACACGCCTGTATTCTGGAAGTATTTACCTCTAGCCATTAGCCTGTCTGGTATTTTACTTGCCGTTTGGTTCTACATTAAACGCCCACACCTGCCCAAAGCTTTGGCCGAAGGTGCTGACCTGTTATACAACATGTCCCTCAATAAATGGTACATCGATGAAATTTACGACCGTATTATCGTCATTCCTACCAAAAAAATAGCACGCCTCTTCTATAAACGCGGTGACGGCCAACTTATAGACGACATTTTCATCCACGGTAGTGTTCGTACTGTCCAAAAGCTGGGGAATACTCTTCGCAGCCTCCAAACAGGTTATCTCTACCATTACGCCTTCGCAACAGTGCTTGGCCTTGTATTAATCGTTGCAACAATACTCATAAAGTAGAACTTTAAAACTATGCACTATCCTCTTCTCTCACTGCTTATTTTTATTCCACTCATTGGAGCAGGGGCCATTTTGGCCATGCGCAGTAGTGATACTGAACAAAAAAATCATAACGCCCGTCATTTAGCCCTGTGGTTTAGCTTCGTAGAGCTTCTTCTGGCCAGCCTCCTTATTTTCAACTTCGACGGTACGACCAGCGCCATGCAATTTACCGAGCGTTACCCATGGCTCCCCAATTTTGATGTTTTTTATCACCTCGGCGTCGATGGCTTATCGGTACTCTTTGTTTACCTTACAGCTCTTTTAACCCCAATCTGCATTCTCATTTCATGGAAGAGCATCACCGACCGCGTCGCAGGCTTCATGGCAGCCTTCTTAGCACTAGAAGCTTTTGTTATTGGCGTCTTCTGCGCACTAGACAGCATTTTGTTCTATCTCTTCTGGGAGGCCATGCTCATCCCCATGTTCCTCATCATTGGTATCTGGGGCGGCGAAAACCGCGTGTACGCCACGCTTAAATTCTTCCTTTATACCTTTATTGGCTCGGTGCTTATGCTCATCGCACTTATCTACATGAAAACCCAAGCAGGCACCTTCGATATCCTCAGCCTGCAAAACTTCACCTTCGATCCACACATCCAGCACTGGCTCTTTCTTGCATTCTTTGCTGCATTTGCAGTTAAAGTCCCTATGTGGCCGTTTCATACATGGCTCCCGGATGCTCACGTGCAAGCCCCCACTGCAGGCTCAGTTATTCTAGCGGGCGTATTGCTTAAAATGGGTGCTTACGGATTTTTGCGCTTTAATCTTCCTATGCTCCCCGATGCAACGGCGACCTTCGCGCCCTACATTGCAGCATTGAGTGTTATTGCTATTATTTATGCAGCACTCATCGCGTTTGCGCAAAAAGACATTAAAAAAATGATTGCCTACTCCTCGGTATCCCACATGGGGTTTGTCACGCTCGGTATTTTTGCGGGTACCCAAACCGCAGTAGAAGGCGCGGTACTGCAAATGGTCAACCACGGCATTGTGGCAGCCGCGTTGTTTATGCTTATCGGCGTCATCTACGAGCGCATGCACACCCGTGACCTTGGTCGCTTTGGCGGCGTCGTGCAAAGCATGCCGCTTTATGCTGTGTTTTTCCTTATCTTTACGCTTGCTAGCGTTGCCCTACCGGGCACCAACAGCTTCATCGGTGAATTCATGATTTTAGCCGGCAGCTACACCATCTTCCAAACCGCCACCGTGCTGGCCTGTAGTGGTGTTGTGCTTGGCGCCCTATATATGCTGTGGCTCTACCGTAAAATGATTATGGGCGAAGCAGAACACGATGACGTTAAAAACCTTAAAGACTTAGACACGCGGGAAAAATGGCTCTTCATTCCACTTATCATCATGGTTTTCTTTATTGGCTTAGCACCCAATCAAACCTTAGCCGTTATGCGCGGTAGTGTGGCGCACCTCACTAACGAAAAAGCCATTATTCTTACCGTAACCGAAGGTGCAGAAACATTGGAAAACGCAAAAGATAAAAATGCATCTAAAAACAACACCAAAGCACAAGGCCACCACTAAATGACACTTTCAACTCTTGCCATCATAGACGTAGAAATTTTCCTCGCGGCCTTCGCCATGCTCCTGCTGCTGTTCTCGGCAACGCCAGTCACCAGCATTAACAGTTTTCGTAATATCCGCTATCTTGCGGGCGTCGGCATGTTTTGTGTTCTGGGCCTGCTTATGGTGGCCAATACATCTCTTAGCAGCGCTTTTAACGGCCTCTATATCAGTAATGGCATTACCTACTTCGCTAAAATGCTTGCTACAGTCGGGACCATCGTGGGCCTGATGTATTTTGCCAGCATGATGCGCCAAACCAACAAGCTGGTAGGCGAGGGGCTTGTGCTTATGTACCTAGCGCTCCTTGGCTTGTGCATTATGGTTTCAGCAGGACATTTCTTAACTCTTTATCTCGGCCTAGAACTCATGAGCTTTACCCTCTACATCCTCACGGCATTTAACCGCAATCAAGCCAAAAGCAGCGAAGCAGCCCTTAAATATTTCATTCTCGGTGGCCTAGCCTCTAGTATTTTACTTTACGGTATTAGTCTGCTGTATGGTTTTGCTGGTAGTTTACTCTTCACTGATGTACTTACAGCCTTAACAACCACTCAACCCGCGCTAGCATTGGTTGGTAGCGTTCTGGTTGTTATTGGTCTACTGTTTAAACTCTCTATTGTGCCCTTCCACATGTGGACACCAGACGTCTACGAAGGCGCACCAACACCCGTCACAGCCTACATGGCCACCGTTGGTAAGGTTGCTGCGGGCATTCTTCTTCTACGCCTCATGCTCGATGTCTTCGCGCCGCTCCAAGCTCAAATCATGCCTATTTTCTTTGCTTTGGCAGCGCTTACAATGCTCCTTGGTGCTTTTGTCGCTATTTTGCAAACTAGTCTTAAACGCTTATTTGCTTACTCATCCATTACGCATGTTGGTTTTATCTTGGCGGGTATCGCCACAGGCACGTTAGAAGGCTACGCCGCGGTCCTTTTCTATCTTGTTGCGTATCTCGTCACCACACTTGGTGCTTTTGGTGTGCTTCTGCTGGCGCGTTACCGCGGCGTCTATCTAGAAAAATTAGAAGACTTTAAAGGCCTCGCCGCCAGCGCGCCAGCTCTTGCTGGCTGCATGCTTATTTTCATGTTTTCTTTGGCAGGTGTGCCGCCATTAGTTGGCTTTTTCGCCAAACTATCTATTTTCACCAGCCTCATCGAAATGGGCGCGATATGGTTAGCACTTATTGGTGTAGCCGCATCAATAATTGCGCTGTACTATAGCCTTCGCCTGATTAAAATCATGTATTTCGATGCCCCCAAAAACAACCAAGCTCTACGGCTAGACCCCGCCAGCAGCAACCCATTCTTGTTCGCAATTGTGATTGTTTTAGCGGCGGCAACGCTTTATTTTGGTATTTTCCCCGACGACATTATGCACTATGCCACGGCTGCTCTTTAAAAAGAAACGAATAAAAACTTGCACCCATCGCCTAAATCCCGTAGATAACAGGCACGGAATGGCTTACCGCAAAACCCAGCCAACATTCAAATTCAATGCTCAAGTTGCCGTCGCGTCATCTTCAGCGCCATTGATATAACCCCAGCGCGGCTAAAAAACAGAAAGCATAAATATGACTGCAAAACAGCAGACTTTAAGTGCGTTGCCCCTTGGTGGCGTCGGAGAAATTGGCCGTAATATGATGGTCTACGAGTGCAATGGCGATATCGCAATTGTTGACTGCGGTGTGAGCTTCGCTGAAGCTCATGAACCAGGCGTCGACATTGTCCTCCCCGATACCCGTTACCTGCGCGACAACCTCGCTAAAATTAAAGGTATGTTCATTACCCACGCCCACGAAGATCACATCGGTGCCGTCGCCTACCTCTGGGATGAAATGAACGACTGTAAAGTTTACGTATCGCCATTCGCCCGTAAAGTACTCGAGAATAAACTTCAACAAGTGGGTATTACCGCAAAAGAAGCTGCCCCGCGTTTGGTCACCATAAAACCAGGTGACAAATACAAAGCAGGTTGCATTGAAGGCGAATACATCCCCATTACGCACTCAATCCTAGAGGCATTCTCTGTTGCCCTCCACACGCCCCACGGCGTGGTGGTGCACACAGGCGACTACAAATTCGACGATGCCCCAGCCGTTGGCCACGTGAGCGATGATAAACGCTTCAAAGAGCTCGGCAAAGCAGGTGTACTCGCTATGATGGGTGATTCGACCAACGTGTTTAACACCAAACCCGCCGGCAGCGAAGCAGACGTTATTCCACACCTAGAAGAACTCATGAAAAATGCCAAAAACCGCATTTTCTTCTCTTCATTTGCTGTCCATCGACCAAGAAACATAACAAGGACAGAAATTATTAATGCAGAAGCGACGATACCGGCGACGATAAGCTCGATTATATATGTGAGAGGATTATTTGCTTCAGCCGAGCTAAGGTTTGACACCGCTTGAGTAGCGTTGTCGATCGATACAGGAGTCGCTTGTAAGTAATCTTGAAGGCCAACCGCAATAGAATCAAAAGAATAAAGACTGATTAGAATCAAAAAACTTAGACTTGCGATGTACTTCATAGTATTTCCTTATAAATTAGCCCTTGTTAATAAAGAACCTAGGTGGCGATACTATTTATTGATATTTTTAGTTGTATCTGAATCTGATGGATAGTGTACAACAAAATCAACGATCGATTAATTTTTTTGCTGATTTTTTGTACACTATCTTTTAGATATGTTGGATTGAATTAAACGTCGCTTTTAGGAGTACCTTTCATAGCGAGTAAACGTTTCTGAAAACGACCCTGTACGATTTCAACAAC
>CALFWJ010000134.1 GCA_937928525.1 uncultured Alphaproteobacteria bacterium
GCGGCTCGCAAGGGTATGACCACAAAAAAATGGGCATCACCGCCCGCGGCGCATGGGAGAGTGTAAAACACCACGGCCGTCAACTCGGTATCGACACACAAAATGAAGACTTCACCGTCGTCGGCATCGGCGACATGGGCGGCGATGTGTTCGGTAACGGCATGCTGCTCAGTAAGCACATCCAGCTTATTGGTACGTTCAACCACCTGCATATCTTCGTAGACCCAGAGCCAGACGCAGCAAAAACCTACGCCGAGCGCGAACGTCTGTTTAAGGCAGGCAAAGGCTGGGACGGTTATAACCAAAAACTCCTAAGTAAAGGCGGTGCCATCTTCGAGCGTAGCGCCAAGAGCCTTAAAATATCACCGCAAGTGCAAAAACGCTTTGAACTCGATAAAAACACCGTCACTCCAAACGAGCTCATGCGCGCCATTATTGGCGCCAAAGCCGACCTATTCTGGAACGGTGGCATCGGCACCTATATTAAAGCCAAAACCGAAAGCGATGCCGACGTATCCGATCGCGCAAACGACGACATCCGCCTCAACGGCGCCGATATGCAATGCCGTATGGTCGGCGAGGGCGGTAACCTTGGCGCCACCCAAGCAGGCCGCATCGAATATGCCCTCATGGGGGCAGGCGGCAAAGGCGGGCTTATCAATACCGATGCTCTCGATAACAGCGCAGGCGTAGACAGTTCAGACCACGAAGTAAACATCAAAATCCTTCTCCAGGCAGCGCTAGAAGATGGCACCATCACCACCAAACAACGCAACACGCAATTGGTAAAAATGACAGATACAGTCGCAGCTCACGTGCTGCGCAACAACTATCTGCAAAACCAAGCCATTACTCTTAAAGCCGCACGTGGCGTTAAAGGTAACGACACCAACTATAACCTACAAGATCACCTCGTACGCCGTGGCCAACTCGACGCTAAGGTAGAAGGTCTCCCAGACCTAGAAACCCTAACAGGCCGCAAACAACAGCACCAAGCAGGCTATACACGTCCAGAACTTTCGGTGCTTATGGCTTACGCAAAAGCAGAAATTTACGACGATATTTTAGCCAGCAGTCTGCCAAAATCAGCGGCGCTGCAACCGTACCTCAAAACGTACTTCCCCGCCGAGCTGCACAAAAAATATAGCACGCACATGCCCAAACATCGCCTCTGGCGCGAGATTATCGCGACAGTGCTCACCAATAATGTAGTCAACCGCATGGGTATGACCTTCGTTAATCGCATGAAGACCGAAACAGGTGCCGACACCGCCGATGTGCTTGCCGCCTACCTCATCTCTAAGCATCTCTACGAAGTAGATAGCTTGTGGGCAGAAGTAGAGCGCCTCGATAATATTGTGCCCGCCGAAGTACAGTTCAAACTTCTCGCCGAAATTAAAAAATTGGTCGAATACGGTACCTTCTGGGTGCTCCGCAACTTCAAAACCCTTAACTTTGGCAGCATGGTCGATAAATATGCCGCCGCCTTCAAGCGCATTAACCAAGAGCTAGAAAAAGCCCTGCCAGCCGACCAGCGCACCCAATTGCACAATAACATCAGTGATTGGTGCAATGCAGGCGTCCCCGACGATATCGCCATCCGCTTTGCTGCACTCAAAATGCTCGATATCGCCCCAGATGTGGCCCACGCCGCCATTAACAACAAGCAAGATGTCACCACAGTGCTTAAAACGCACTTAAGTGTGGGTGGATTACTTAAATTGCCGCAACTGCATAGCGTTGCCAATAAACTCCCACAAGAGGACAACTGGCAGCGCATCGCCAGCTTGGCCATTAACGACAGCCTACACACCAACCAACGGGCACTCACGCTTAACGTTTTGGCGCTTCCGCCAGCCACAAACAGTGATCGTGTTAAAGTATGGGCGCAAAAACAAGAAAAATACCTAGAGGCTTACCACCGCCAGATCACAGCACTAGAGGGTACCGAGCATCCAACACATGCCATGCTGCAAGCGGTACTCAGTCAACTTAAAGGCATTGTGAGATAAAATAAAATACAAAAAGCGGCTCATCAGCCGCTTTTTTATAATAGTCACATCAATCACAAATGTCAGTAGGCGCGAACGACGCAGTGTAGTAGAGCTACATAAGAAGTGCTGCAATAACCTAATATTTATGATTAACGCGACTAAGCTCGGCGCTCAATGCCATAATTCTGTTCAGCAAACCCAATCACAGCATCTAATTGCGCCGTAATATCAGTCACCATAGCAGCTTTAGCCTCATTATCAGCTTTATGGTTTTCTTCGGCCACACGCGACACTTCAGCCAAATAATGCGCACCCAAGTTCGCCGAGGCACCTTTCAAGCGGTGCGCCAAAGCTTTCCAAGCCTCATGCTCACCCGTGCCCACATGCTCGCCTAGCTGCCGTGCACACATGTACGCCGTATCAAAGAACAAGTTAAACAATTCAGTTTCTTGCGTTTTATCGCCATCACTAAACATCGCTAAATGGTTCATGTCCACCACCGCATAGCCTTGTTCTACGGGGGCTTCATCTTCTACAGCTTCACTTAAACCAGAAAAATCAATCCACTGACTTAATAACCGCTGCAAGTTATCTAACTTAATCGGTTTACTTAAATATTCATCCATACCCGCAGCTAAACATTTCTCACGGTCACCTACCATAGCATTGGCCGTTAGGGCAACAATCGGGATGCGCC
>CALFWJ010000135.1 GCA_937928525.1 uncultured Alphaproteobacteria bacterium
ACGGGGTTTGGCCAAAAAGTGAAGATTTTATACCTTCTCTTTTATGAAGACATAATTAATGAATGTTTTGGCTAACGGGAGAAAAAAAAGAATGGGTGCCAGATTACTTATATATGGCGTTAAAATGGCTTTAATTTGAAGCTTTAAAACCGCTTTATTTGATCTGATTTTGTCACACCGCTGGACGACCAAATATCCCAGCGCTTAGCACAAGCGATGAGTACCTATTATAAATAAGTACTTAACAAAATTTTAAGGGGCGCGTAACGCATTTTTAACCCGTTACGTTGGCTTTTTGCCCGCTATTTTTAGCGGAGGAGGTGTAGCCACAAAATGCTACATAAAGATTAAGTAGTAAAAACGCTACTTAAAATAGATGCAGATTAGAAAAGAAAGAGTGACCATGTACGACATCAATGTAGATTATAGCCGCAACGACTGGTTAACAGACTTCGGGATTGCAACCCTGCAAGACCGTTACCTGTTAAAAGGCGAAACGCCACAAGATGCGTTTGCACGCGTTGCTAAGGCTTATGCCGATGATGCCGCCCATGCTCAGCGCTTATACGACTATATGTCTAAGCTTTGGTTTGTACCTTCTACGCCTATTTTAGCCAATGGTGGTGCGAACCGCGCATTGCCGATTTCTTGCTACTTGTCTGAAGTTCAGGATGACATGAAAAGTATTGTTGATAAATGGAACGAATCCGTTTGGATTGCGGCGAATACTGGTGGTACCGGAACGTACTGGGGAAACATCCGTGGTATTGGTGAGCAAATTGGCGAAAAAGGTAAAGCCAGCGGTGTTGTGCCGTTTATTGTGGTGCAAAACAGCCTGTCTTCTGCCATTGACCGTGGTGCGCAACGTCGTGGTGCGGCGGCCGTTTATCTGCCTGTAAACCATCCTGAAATTGAAGAATTTATTGAAATTCGTAAACCTGTTGGTGGCGACCCGATGCGTAAAGCCCTATTTTTGCACAATGCTGTTGTGATTGACGACAAATTTATGCAGGCGGTTGAGCAAGACGCGATGTATGACCTGTGCTCGCCAAAAACTGGTAAGCCACTGAAGCAGGCGAAGGCGCGTGATATTTGGATTCGGATGTTGACGTCTCGGATTGAAACCGGTGAGCCGTACATGCTGTTTATTGACACGGTGAACAAGGCTATTCCTGAGCACCACAAAATGCAAAACCTAACGGTTAAAATGAGCAACTTGTGCAGCGAGATTGTTCTACCCACAGGTATTGACCAGCATGGTCGCGACCGGACGGCTGTTTGCTGCCTATCGTCTGTTAACCTAGAAATGTACGATGACTGGAAAGACGAAGAGCTGTTTATTGAAGATTTAATGCGCTACCTCGATAACGTTCTGCAAGACTTTATTGACCGCGCACCTGATGAGTTTGCAGCGGCGCGCTATTCTGCCTTGCGTGAGCGAAGCGTTGGCCTTGGCGCCATGGGCTTCCACGCGTTTATGCAGAAGAAAATGATTCCGTTTGAGAGCGTGATGGCCAAAGTGTGGAACAAGAAGATGTTTAAGTATCTGCGCGATGAAGCCGATAAAGCCAGCGTTAAACTGGCTGAAGAACGTGGCCCCTGCCCTGACGCGGCGGAAGTGCTGATTAAAGAGCGCTTTAGTAACAAGTTGGCGATTGCGCCGAATGCTTCTAGCTCTATTTACTGTGGTGGTACTAGCCCGGGGATTGAGCCGTACCCATCGAACTCTTACAACCATAAAACCTTGGGCGGTACTTTTAACGTGCGCAACCGTTTTGTAAAAGCGATTTTGCAAAAACACGGCAAGGATGACGAAGACACATGGACAGGCATTACGGTTCAAGGCGGGAGTGTTCAGCACCTCGACTTTTTAACCGAACATGAAAAAGACGTGTTTAAAACCGCCTTTGAAATTGACCAACGCTGGGTGATTGAGCATGCCGGTGACCGCGCGGGCTATATTTGCCAAGCGCAGTCGCTGAACGTCTTCTTGCCGGCTGACGTTGATAAAACCGAGCTGCACATGGTGCACTATATGGCTTGGAAAAAAGGCGTGAAGAGCTTGTACTACTGCCGCAGTAAATCGTTGCAGCGGGCTGAGGTTATTTCTATCAATAAGCCAAAAGAAGAATTGGCGAAGGCATTGGCCAAGCAGGCTGAAGAGGCGGATAAATATGGTGAGTGTATTGCTTGTCAATAACTTCACAACTGCAAAAAGCCGCCGGTTAAGGCGGCTTTTTTAAACTGTTTTCATATCATTCCAAGAATTAAAGGCTGGAATAAGTTCACTGAAAGAAGAATAAAAATAATTCAACCCATGAGGTTTTGGTGAACTCATTGTAATATTTAACTCTTTAAGGCGGTCTGCAACTACGATTTCAAAAGCTTCTTTGAAGTATGGGGTAAAAAACTTTTTATAAAACTCTTTGCTTGGACAATCGTATTTTGTTGGTGAGCCGATATTTTTAAAATAAGCTGTTAAACTAATTCGATGGCCTTCTCGCCAGCCGTATATTAAATGACGTTCAGGTCTCCAAATACAAGGAGAAATGATTGAGGGTGCTTCTGGAAAATTTTTTGATTCAAAGCGTATTTTTTCGCGACTGAGAACCTTTATTTTTTCTTTATACTCTTCTACCTTGAAAAATGGGATTGGTTTGAAGAATGTCGCGGTCATTGCATGATAGTCATTATGTCCATTCATTAATAAATGCTCCTGATGTTTCGGTATTTATTAAATTGATGTGTACATGTTAGGCACGTTTTTGTCAATTTTTTGTTGGCGGGCGGCTTTTTTCGGCGTAGGCTTTTAATACTTAAATATAAATAATGAGGAAGGAGGTAATCGGATGTCTACATTTGATCTGAAGGATTCTGATACACTAGAATTTTATACTGATAACAGTGGTGAGCACCGTTGGCGTGTGACTGCAAGCAATGGCGAGAAAATTGCTGCAGCAACCGAGGGTTACTCTTCTAAGCAAGGAGCCCAAGATAACTTTGAACGCAACCGTAGTAACGATAGCGTTGAAGTTTACACCGACAAAGCCGGTGAATTCCGGTGGCGTGCCCGCGCAAACAATGGCAACATTGTTGCGGCTACTACTGAAGGTTATTCTAGCAAAGCTTCTGCGCTTTCTAACTTAGAGCGTAATGGCTACAGTCAGAGTCAAATTCAGGAGCAGGCAGCTTAATTTATTTTGCGACCTGTGTTAGAGCTCCCACAGTGGGGGCTCTTTTTTGTTTTACGGGCTTGGCGCTACGCCGTTTGGCTGCTAGAATACCCCTATAAAAATAAGGATAAATCTTGCCATGGCCGCTGCCACCAAAAAACCCGCTGCTAAAAAAGCTGCTGCACCTAAAGCAGCCAGTAAACAAAATGTTATTTTTAAAATTCAACGCAGCGACGATAAAGGCAACACCAAGTGGGATAGTTTTGACGTAGCTTACGACGGTTCTACCACTGTACTTGGCGCCTTAGAAGATATTAAGGGTCAACAAGATGGTAGCCTAACCTTCCGCCGTAGTTGCCGAGCTAGTATTTGTGGCAGTTGCGGTATGTACGTGGCGAATCGTTCTCGCTTGGCTTGTAAAACCAAGGTTTCTGACCTTATTAACGGTAACGCCACTAAAAATATTGCGCCCGTTAAAGACAACACTATTGTGATTCAACCCATGCAGAACCAAAAGGTTTTGAAAGATTTGGTCGTGGATATTCAACCCTTCTTTGGTAAAGTGCGGGATATTACGCCTTATGTTCAGGCTGGTACTGAAACTCAGACCGAGGTTGATAAAACATCATTTGAACAAGTGAATTTGGTGAGTAATTGCATTATGTGCGGGGCTTGCTACAGCGACTGTACCGCCATGGTAGAAAATCCTGACTTTATTGGCCCTGCAGCGCTGGCAAAAGCGTTTAGGTTTGTGGCTGATCCACGTGAAGGCCGTAAAACTGAGCGCCTAGAAGAATTAAGTAAAAAGAATGGTATTTGGGATTGCGTGCGCTGCAACATGTGCATTGACGCCTGCCCGAAAGACGTTGCACCGATGGAAGCGATTATTAAACTACGCACGTTGGCGATGGAAAAAGGCATCCGTAACAACGATGGTGCGCGCCACGCGATGGTGTTTAAAAAAGATATTGCCACTTGGGGTGTTCTGAACGAGCCATTTATGATTTTAAAAACCAAAGGCCTATGGGGCAGCATTAAAATGCTAGGCGATGCCTTAAACCTTGCCCGCGTGGGTAAAGTGCCGAATCCTCTTCCCTACGACCATAAAGTGGGCGGCCTTGACGAAATTAAGGCTATTTACAAAGAGCTGGCGGAAAATCCGATTGATGTGCAGACGCGTGCGTTGGATGAAGGGCCTGGCGCTGGGTAAGTAATACTCAGATTGGCTATTTGAGCGATATTTTACGCTATTTAAACTTTCACAGTTCTCATGTACTGAAGCCACTCATTATTTATAAAGGCGCAACGGCGTCTTTTTTGTTGCCTTCTTTTTATGGGCTAGGTATACATAGA
>CALFWJ010000136.1 GCA_937928525.1 uncultured Alphaproteobacteria bacterium
ACTGCTCCCCACTAAAATAGCCGGTGCTGAAATGTCTGAGAGCTGCAAAGCACATAACCGTCGCGCTAACACAGCAAGCTGAAAAATACTCACTTCACCATCGCATAAAAAATAAAGATCTTTTTCCCATGCAAATTGTACAGTCATAATATGCCCTACATCAGCATCAATAACGTCCATGTAAGTTTCAGCCGTTTTGGCTTCGTCTTTGCTTAAGGTGTAAATTATTCTTTCAAGCATGGCGGGGGTGCCGAGCATATTTCTATTATTATTCTATTATTTTGCGGCTTTGGGGGTAGTTCAGTAAAGGGAATAGCGCTATACTGCGGGCGTGAATAAAAAGAACACCACCACATTATTGAAGCTGGATAACGTTTTTTGCCAGTTTAAAGCGCCGCAAACTATTGTTGCTGTAGCTCATACATCATTTGTAATACATAGGGGCGATATGTTGGCGCTTATTGGCCCCAATGGCGCAGGGAAAAGCACACTTATGGCCATGTGTGCAGGCACAATAGGGGCAACCAGCGGTAGCATTAGCTATGGCGATAATATTAGCATAACCCATGGTATAGCTTACATACCAGAGGAACCCACATGTTGGGAAGGCCTCACACCCCTAGAATACTTAACTCATATAGGCACTATTTACGCCATTCAAGACGTTAAAAATAGCGTCAATGAAATCGCTAAAAAGCTATTTATCACTGACTTTTTACACCAAGACATAAAAACGTTATCTAAGGGGACGCGCCAACGTGTATTTTTGGCCGCGGCAATTCTTCCCAACCCAGAAATGCTCATTCTCGATGAACCTACTGACGGCCTAGACCCTCTACAACAAGATGCTATTTTAAGTTTTCTGCAAGAATTGGCTAAAACCCGCGCAGTTATTATCTCTACGCATCAATTAGCAGATGTAACCAAATATTTTAACCGTGTATTGGTCATGAAGTCAGGCAAAATAATGGCCGATACAACGCCAGAAGAACTTAAGCGCCATGGTGGTGGAAATATTAATATCGCCTATCGCGTTATGATGGCAAACAAAGGGCGCGCAGCATGAGAACGGTTAAAATTTTTCAACATGAATTAGGGTTGCTTTGGCGCTCTGTTGCAACCTTATATATTTTGTTTCTTGCTTGGGTATTGGTGTATGGCCTCACGTTTTTCTGGGGACAATTTCTTATTAATAACCGAGCAGACTTTAACGTCTTCTTCAGTTTTCACCCGTGGATATACTTATTTTTAGCACCTGCTATTGCTATGTTTGGTTGGCCAGAAGAGCACCGTAACGGCACAACTCAGCAGCTTATGCGGTTCCCTGTGGGGGCAGGGCGGCTCTTCGTTACTAAACTTGCAGCACAATTGACGGTTGTTTTAGCTTTTCTGCTAGGGAGCTTACCTTTGTTAACCACCGTCATATGGCTTGGTGCGCCAGACATAAACTTGTATTTCTCAGGGCTGGTCGCTAGTTTTCTGCTTGGTACGCTTGCCTTGGCATCAGCTAATGCTTTGGCTGTATGGACGAGGCGTCCGCTCATAGCATGGGTACTTGGTGTTGCAGCAGCAGCAAGCGCAACCTTTGGCATCACCTTACTTGGCCTACCGCTTTTAAATCATTACCGTTTGGCCGTAGAAGGCTATTTATCTCTCCCTGTTTTAGGGTTAACCCTCGGCCTTATCGTTATATTCTGTGCTGTTGGTGCTGCACGTTTAGCGGTGTGGCTCCGCCGCGGATACGCTCAATCCCTTGTGTTAGGCCTTATAACAATTTTGTGTGTGGGCGTAGCAACCTTCTTTAATATGTGGCAACAATCCATAGGCCTAGATGTTAGCCAAGGCAGACAGCACACATTGCATCCTGCCAGCATAAAGTACGTGCAAAATTTAAAAGAACCGTTAGAGCTTACCTTATACGCACCGCAAAAATTACAAGGTGTTCCGCACGTTTTGCGCCAACATATTCAACGGGTACAAACTACAGTTGTGCGCTTAGCTAAACATAGTGCGTATCTTCAACTCATCCTTATTGACCCCAGCGCAAGCGCACTTAACGAACAAAAAGCAATTCAAGCAGGCATATTGCCGTTGGCAACCCAGCAGGGTAGGCCGCTTCTGTTTGGCTTAACCGCCAGTAAGGACGACAAAATAGCAGTCGTTGCTCAGTTCCATCCCAATCAAGCAGCGCAAATCGAATTCTCGCTCCTTAGTGCGCTTATTGACGTGCATAATACAAAAACACCACAAATTGGCTTGATGACAGAGCTTAATTTAGGCCGAGAAAACGCCCAGCGCCCCCAATTTTTACAAGCGCTAGTAAATAAATACGATGTTCAGCGCGTATCGCCGTACGAGCCGGTTATTCCAACCAGCATTGACCTTCTTCTTGTGTTTCAAACGCCAACCATGAGCATAGAGAGCGTTTACGCCCTTGATCAATATTTAGTGAACGGTGGTAAAGCCATTATTCTGCTCGACCCTTTCTTCAGAACAGCCCCAAGCGCTGACTTTTTAGCCCCAGACCGTAACGCCGATAATGTAGCGCTTGACCACCCCGCCGATATTCTGCGCCATTATGGCATTGAGTATAATTACAAAGAAGTTGCCGCCGATAACAGCCTAGCCGCTGCCATAGATCTAGAAGGCGTCGGCCGTACGCGTTACCCGCTCTGGTTAAATCTTAGCAGCGATAACATCAATGCTAAACACCCCATAACTTCTCAAATTAGTCAGCTTTTGTGGGTAGAAAGTGGTGCGTTTGAACCACAAGAATTACAGCCAAATCTAACCTTAACATCGCTCTTAAATACTGAAAAACGCGGGCAAATCGCCTTGCGCAGCGATTTGTTAAGCGAAAACCCACAAAGTATAGCCAGTAAACTCAGAGGCGATAGAAAACAGCGCATGCTGGCCTTTAATCTAACTGGCATGTTTGGCAGTTTATACCCAACAATACCCTCAAAAATAGTTGAATACTACACAAATTTTACCCTAGAAGAAGCAGAGCTAAAGATACCGGCCCATATTAAAACCAGCCAAAAATCAGGTGAAATTGTGGTCTTCGGTGACATGGATTTTTTAAGTGATGAATATGCTATTGGCCAACAAAAAACTGAAATAGTAACGCCTAATAACCAAAATATAGCCCTTATGTTTAACGCAGTACAGCACCTGCTAGGTGAAGATGTGTTACTGCCTTTACGCACCAAAGCCAATATCACTCGCAATTTTACACGGCTAGAAGCTTTATTTGCTAACGTCGCAGCAGGCTTTCAAGAATTAGAAGCCCGTATAGGCAGCCAACTTTTACAAATCGACGCCAACATAAAAGAATTGAACACCGAGGTTGGCGATAAAGCCCCAACCGAAGCGCAGGTAACCGAACAACAAACTCTAGGCATTCAAAAAATAGAACTTCAGCGCCAACTGGCACAAGTTCAAGGCGGTATTGGTGGTGTAGTACAACAAGTAGGTTATAGTATTATGGCACTCAACTTTTTATCGCCACCATTGGTTGCATGGCTCGTGTGGCTTTGTTACATTTGGCGTAGAAATAAAAGAATGAAAAAAAACTAAATGACCGAAGAAACGCTCACTATCCGTACCGAACGGACGCCAAACCCCAACAGCCTAAAATATAACGTAGGCAAGCTCCTTATTCCGGGCGGCAGTGCTAATTTTCCGCAACCAGAAACCGCTGAAGGGCGTTCACCGTTAGCCGAAAAGCTCTTTGCAGTTAAAGGCATTGTTGGTGTGTTTATTGGCAGCGACTTCTTCACGGTTACCCGCAGCGAAAACGAAGACTGGAACGATTTAAATGCAGGTATTGCCCCAGCGCTAGAAGCCTTCTTTGAAAGCGGTGAGCAAGCCCTAACAGGTAAGCAAGCCGCCGCCGCGCCCATGGTAGGCCAAGAGGGTGTAGACCCAGAAATGGTGGCCCAAATTGAAAAACTGCTAGATGAAAAAATTAGACCAGCCGTCGCCCAAGACGGCGGTGATATTACCTACCGCGGTTACGACAATGGCGTAGTTTACCTAGAGATGCACGGCGCGTGCAGCGGCTGCCCATCTTCAACCATTACCCTAAAACAGGGCGTAGAAACAATGTTGAAACATTATATTTCAACAGTCACAGAAGTGCGCGCGATTTAAATCACCGCAATCATCATACTAACCGCCTAAATTATTGACACATTTATAACCTTCTAAGGTTGCGTATGTGCGGGGAGGCGGTTAGAATAACCACAATAATATTAATAAATACGTGGCCTAACCCTTGAGCGAATATTTCCCCGTCCTCGTCTTTCTTGCCATTGCGCTGGTTATTGCTGTTGTCATGCTGGTTATTCCGCACATTGTAAACCCTGCCAAAACCAAAGATGTGGGCGACAAACTCGCGCCGTACGAATGCGGCTTTGAAGCTTTCGATTCTGCCTACCGTAAATTTGATATCCGTTTTTACCTCGTGGCAATCCTCTTTGTGGTCTTTGACCTAGAAGTTGTTTTCTTGTTTCCATGGGTCATGACCTTCACGGGCATGGGCTGGGGCGCTTTTATCTGCATGATGATTTTCTTGACTATTCTTACAATTGGCTTTGTTTACGAATGGCGCAAAGGCGCATTGGACTGGGAATAGAAAATGACTGATCAAACCACACAAAATCCCATCGAAGAACTCAAAGACCAAGGCTTTCTCCTTACCAACGTGGAAGATGTGGTGAATTGGGCGCGGGCAGGGAGCCTCTGGCCCATGACCTTTGGCCTTGCCTGTTGCGCCGTCGAAATGATGCACAGCGCTGCTAGCCGCTACGACCTAGACCGCTTCGGCACCATGTTCCGCCCCAGTCCCCGTCAATCAGACCTCCTTATTGTCGCCGGCACACTTACCAACAAAATGGCACCTGTGCTACGCAAGCTGTACGAGCAAATGCCAGAGCCACGCTACGTAATCTCTATGGGAAGCTGCGCCAATGGTGGCGGCTACTATCACTTCTCTTATGCCGTCGTGCGTGGCTGTGACCGCATTATTCCGGTCGATATTTACGTGCCGGGCTGCCCGCCAACAGCTGAAGCGTTGGTGTACGGCATTCTGCAACTCCAAAAGAAAATTAAAACAACACCCGTATTCGGCAAAAACAGCAAAACCGAGCGCCCACCACAATACGCCTACAAAGAGGGCGATAAGCGTCCTTACACCAAAGATGAAATGCACATCAGCTAGCTATGCCACAACACATTGACCAACACCTCGATTTAACGGCGCTAGAAAATGTAAAGGCGCGTATTCTTGCAGTGCAAGAAAGCATTGTGCCGTGGGCAGAAATTAAAAATAACGAACTCACTGTACGCGTACGCCGTAGCGAGATTGTACCGTTCCTTAAATTCCTGCACGATGATAAAGAATGCCAATTCAGAACGCTCATCGATATTTGTGGGGTTGACTGGCTTGGAAGCAAAGCAACCGGAGAGCATGCGCGCGAGGACAAGCGTTTTGACGTAGTGTACCACCTGTTGTCGCTGAGCCATAACACCCGTATCCGCGTAAAAGTTTATGTATCAGATGGCGATAGCGTACCAAGCGTTGTAGAAGTTTTTGACGGTGCCAACTGGTACGAGCGCGAAACCTACGATATGTTTGGCATTCCGTTCGAAAACCACCCAGATTTGCGCCGTATCCTTACCGACTACGACTTCGACGGCTTCCCGCTTCGCAAAGATTTTCCACTCGAAGGTAAAGTAGAGGTGCACTACGACGCTAAAGAAAAACGTGTGGCCTACAAACCCGTAGACCTCCCGCAAGAATTTCGCCACTTCGATGGTCAAT
>CALFWJ010000137.1 GCA_937928525.1 uncultured Alphaproteobacteria bacterium
GTTGCCAGCACCTGCGCGCCCTCCGCACCGTCTGGCCCAAACAGAGTTGCATCATCATTAAGCGTGAGCATAAGCGTGACGCCACGGCTTAAATGCTCTTGCAACCATACACTCTGAATTTGCGTTGCGTCCTGGGCGTTATCCACCAAAATATGTTTAACCGCGGCAGGTTTTAAGGTGTCTTTGCGCATACCAATAATGTGGCTGCGGGTGAGGTCATGACGGTCTAAACTGTTCTCACTATCCAATAATTTTTTGTAATTTTGCAAAAGAAGATAGTGCGGCTCATTCTCCTGCGGACGCCGTGACTGCGCCTTAAAGCTCCGTATTACGTGCTCAGCTTCGCTTAACCCACCTTTAAAACCTGTTTCAATCATGGCACGCTTCATCATGTCGCGAGCAGCGTTATTACTTAGTACCGTTTGCTCGGCAATTTGTTCACTAAGTGCCATTTCGGCAAAATCGCGTAACGTACCAAACCGCACGCCTGCCAGTTTTTCGCCATAGCGTTTTTTAGCCATCGCTTCCACCAACTTAGCACTACGGTAAGAAAAACAAATAATAGCAATATCAACCGCAGAAGTTCCCGCAGCCATCAACTGCGCCGCTCGCGCTAACAGAACTGCTGTTTTACCTGTTCCCGCTGCACCAATAACAACGCTACTGCC
Organism: uncultured Alphaproteobacteria bacterium; assembly: GCA_937928525.1. Classification (GTDB taxonomy): domain Bacteria; phylum Pseudomonadota; class Alphaproteobacteria; order UBA2136; family UBA6156; genus CALFWJ01. Next base: position 669 of record CALFWJ010000137.1, read on the forward strand.
ATTGTGCTCTACTGCTTTACTTTGTTCAGGATTTAAGTTGATTTTAAACATGCGCCGATTGTAAAGCCTTCCCCCATAAAAAGCTAGCGCCATATTCATAATTACCATACCTGACACCCATTTAAGCACTTACAATTCTATTCGCGGTAAAATTCCTTTTCTTAATGCCCTTTTTAGCGCATAATAAGAGCTAACAATATGTCAGTAACACCTGACACCTAGGCGTTAAAATCGCTCCTAAAAATAATAAAAACAAAAAGCCGCATGGCCACAAAAAAGCCACCTGTCAGCAAAAAATCGGCCCCTAAAAAAGCCGCTGAAAAAACATCTAAAGCTAAAGTGGCTCAATCTTCTGCACCCAAAAAACCTGTTTCTAAATCGGTTAAAAACACAACACCTCTTAAGCTTCCCACCAAAGCAGGGTTAGAAAAACTCAAGCAAGCAGACACCGACTTTGTGCTTGCCCAAACCAACGCCGTTAAGTTCCTCGAGAGCCGCCGCCAAGCCGTCTTTAATATCGCACGCCCCTACCACTTAGACCCCGAAGAGCTCTTCCAAGAAGGTTACGAAATCCTTCTCACCTGCCTGCGCGACTATACTCCAGTATTCGAGCGCGCCGACGGCACCTGCGTTAGCGTTAAATTCACCACATTCTTTGGTAACCGCATGGATGGCCGCGCGATGGAAATGCGCAACCGCAACCCCGAATACCAAGCCCGTGCGGCCATGACGCAAGACATGACGCCGGAAGAAAAAACATCTTTCCGTGAAAATCCGCCCCTATTAGTGCAACACCTAGACCTCGAAACCCCCATGCAGGAAACCCTGCGCGGTGAAGCATCTGAGGCGCAAGAAGAAAACGCAGGTAACGTGCTCTTAAAAGTTATCCGCGACAGCTTCTTTGAGAAAAAACTGAACGAATTGGTCGCTAAAGAACGGGACGACAAAAAGCGCGCTATCCTCATGCACGTTAAAGTGGGCGGCGTTTATAGCTTCCAAGATGTTGCTTTTCACTTTGGCGTCACCGACAGCCGCGCCAGCCAAATTTTAAACGAATTGATGGACGCTTTTTACGTTCAACGCCTCATAGACGGTGACCTCAACAGCGTTAAATACGATTTCCAAAAACTTAAATTTAACGAAAAACGTGCCGTCCGCCTGATTGAAGAAGCAACGCAAAATGCCGTACCTGAGCGCCAAAAAGAAATTAACGCCACCTTCACAAACACCTACGAAACACTACCAGCCCCCACCGCCGCGCCCACAATAACAGACCAATCAAATCAAGAAAAAAATGTGGCCTCAAACGGCGCTACGTCAACAACCCCTGCACCAACTACTACTTACATACCAGAAATTCTCCCCTTCACCGATACATTTAATGACGATGAAAATAAAAAATACCCCCTTTTTAGCATTGAATTACGCGATATTAATGCCCTTAAACCACAAGAGCTGGCCTTCCGCCCCACCGAAGATTTAAACAGCGATGCAGATGCCCACGAACTGCCACATATCTCTGCCATCCTAGATACTGACCCCAACTCTCACCCCCTTATTGTCACCGAAGCTGGCCATATCATCGATGGTAACCGGCGTCTTGCAGCCCTTAAAGCGCGCGGCATTTCTCAGGCCATGTGCATGACCCGCCAAGTCAACAAAGATTCCGACCTCAAGCAACTACGCATCGCCACCAACGTGCGCACCCTCAGCGCCATCAGCAGCGACGCCCCCGACAAAATCGATTTATATTACGCCATCAGCGCACTGCTCGATACGGGGTTATCGCAGCAAAAAATCTCTAAACTTATTGGCATTAGCCGCACCAATGTTATTGTTTATGCCAAGGTAAAAGAAAAAGCCGCTCCAGCCATTCGCCAACTGTTCGAAGACGGTCTTATTCAAATTACCAATGCCAGCAGCTGCGTAGATTTACCTGGCCAAGCTCAAACCGACATGGCCGACTTCATCCGTGCTTACGGCAGTGGCTGGGCTAAAGGCAGCCAGTTTAACACCCTGTATGATGCCGCCGCTGGCAATAAAATAGACGCCCTCAAAGCCAAACAATCTCCCCTCACCAATGCCTTGGCGCCTAACCCACCCAAAGCAGGCAGTGCCCTTGCTGTCAGTAACGATGCTCAACTGAACAAGCGCGTCGCCAGCTACGAACAAGCCCTTAAAGATGCCGAAATCTGGACAGCACAACGCGAAGGTGTCATCACCCGCCAAACCAACGAACTAGTCGAAGCCCGCAATCAAGTTGATAAACTTAAACGCGAACTCGAAGCCGCTGAACTCATTAAATACGGCGACAGCAAAGCACAAGAAAATGCGTTCAAACAACTGCGTCAATTTTATGCCCTAACCGAGCGCTTAGCTGCCGCCCAGCACAGCATCACCATTGCCAACAAAGATATCCGCGGGATCGAACTTCACCGCAAACAGTTCACCGAACTTAACACTCTCATCGATACCCTAGAAAAAGAGCTTAATACTTTACGGGTTGAAATGCTCACCAAAGGCCGTAAGCTTTAGGCCTTAATGCCCTACCTACTCAAAAACCACAGACCTTCCTTATAATTTAATCTTAAAATACTAAATTTATGGCTTTCCGTGCCTTATAAAGTCAAAATAACGTCACTCAAATAACAAAGGTGTAGGTTACTTTTAAAGCCTGCCCCCATAAGAAGGTAATGAGAGAACACGCATGACCCTATTTCGCACCCCCATTTTTGCCTGCATGGCCTTATTCACCGCGCTGTTTATGGCACCAACCTTCACACCTTCTGCTCACGCACAAGGTTATTCTGGCGGTGGCAGCACCTTCATCGATTTTGGCGATCTCGGCGGCTTTAGTGGCGGCGGCGCTGGCGGTACCACTGAAGTATTCGATATTGGGTTTAACGCAAGTGGCGGCGCTGACCTCCTTGGGTGCGCGGGTGTCAGCCTAGAAGGCTTCATGGATGCCTTTGCAAACCTAGAGCATGTATTTGACAACTTCTTAGACAACATTAAACAAGCCTTCTTCCGTCGCTTGCTGGTAGAAGCCTTCAGCCGTCTTCCCCAAATTGGTGCCCTCTTCGATACCGTTAACGCTCTTGGTAACGCGCGCTTCGAAATTTTCAACGAAAGCTGCGACATCGACAGCATCCGCGCCGACGCTCAAACCCTGATCGAGCAACGTTGCCGCGAGAATGGCGGAAGTGACCTCGAATGTAACAAAGCCACAGCTGATGCTGGAGAATACACCGATCAAGCCAATGAAATTAGCGCCCAAATGCGTGCCTTCCACGAGCGTATGGCAAATCTTAATAACTCGCTACGCGGTCCAATCTGCGAAACAAATGTTGCAGAAGCCAACACGGCTTGCGGTCTCATGAGCTTCCTTCCCCAAATGCAACTCTGTTGGAACCTTGGCGGCACACCACTCAATGGCTGTGCCCAAAGCCGCACCACAAGCCCTCCTATTGGTAGCGACGCTTTATTTAATTCATCGTTCGATTTATCACGCAATATCACAACAGGTCTTGGTAATGCTATCGGCGGAACAGGACTTCCTAACGATAATTTAAATTTACAAAAAAACCTATTTCTAAACCAATATAATCCTCAAGCCGAAGATGAAGGTGGTGGTTTTGGTGATTTACTTTCACAAGCTCCCAACCAAGGTGGCACGCGCATCGCTCTTGTAGATTTCGATTTTAACGTAGCTCAATTCGCGCAAGATAGTGAAGGTAGTGGCGAAAATAACGATATTGAAGAATTCAAAAAATTCCTCCACTGTAGTGAGTCCGATCCGACCAAAGTCATGTCTGATTTCATGGAGTATTTAAGTGCTAACGGCGTTGGTGGT
>CALFWJ010000138.1 GCA_937928525.1 uncultured Alphaproteobacteria bacterium
AATTTCATCGATGAAGAGAATTGTTATTTCACCTAGGTTTTGATTGGCTTTGGCGTCTTTTACGGCCTGCTTAACATCTGCCACACCGCTAAATACGGCTGAAAGAGCTACAAAGCGGGCGTTAAAAGCGGTTGCATAGCAGCGGGCCAGAGTTGTTTTTCCGCAGCCTGCGGGGCCCCAGAAAATGAAAGATTGTGGTTGGCCGCTGGCAACGGTTTGCGTGAGGATTCCATTTTTGTTTAAGAGATGCCCCTGCCCGACAATGTCTTCTAGCTTTTGGGGGCGAAGGCGTTCTGCTAGGGGTTTTTGGTGAGAAATCACGCTAACCCACAATGACTTTGTAGGTGCGGTTGCCGCGTTTGTAGCTAATGCGCCAACCTTTGCGGCGGCTCACTAAGCTTTCTTGGACTTCACGAAGGCTGGTTATGGTAGTGCCGTTGATTTCGAGTAGGAGGTCTCCGCGGCGTAAATCGAGGCCAAAACCGCGGCGTTGGGTGCGGCTTTCTTCTATGATAACAATGCCTTGGGTTTCGAGGGGGAGGTTAAGCTCTAGGTTTAGGGCTGGTGAGAGTTTTTCGACCGTTGCGCCTGCTAGGGGGTGGTGACCGCTGAGTTTAAATTGGTCGGACTTACGGCGCTCTGGCATGGCGGCAAAGCGGATATTGATGGTACGCTGGGCCCCCTCGCGCCAAATATTAAGCGGCACTTGTTGACCAAGCATGGCGGGTGTACTGACGATGCGTTGGTTGAGGCTGCGAGTATCTTTGACGTTGCGGCCATCGAGGGTGAGGATAACGTCGCCGACCTCTAGCCCTGAAAGAGCAGCGGGGCCGTTGGGAAGGACTTCGTTTAAGAGAACGCCTTGCGGGGCGTTAAGGCCGAGTTGAGTTGCGAGTTGCGCTGTAACATCTTGTCCCACAGCGCCAAGCCATGGGCGGGACACGCGACCGGTGGTGAGAATGCTGCGCATAACGGCTTGCACAATATTAGCAGGGACGGCAAAGCCAATGCCTGCGGTGGTACCTGTTTTGGTAAAAATAGCGGTGTTAATACCGATAACGGCACCGGTGGAGTCCACCAGTGCGCCGCCTGAGTTGCCGGGGTTAATGGCGGCATCGGTTTGAATGAAGTTGCTATATTGTGTGAGGTTAACACTGCCGCGGTCGAGGGCTGAAACAATGCCCATACTGACGCTTTGGCCCATACCAAAGGGGTTACCGATAGCGAGGGCGACGTCGCCGACGGCCAGACTATCGCTGTCGGCGAAGGTGGCGAAGGGGAATTTTTCGCCCTGATTTTGTTCTATTTTAAGAATAGCGAGATCTAACTTGGGGTCGGTATTGACGATTTTAGCTTGGCGCTCTTGGCCGTCGGCAAAGACAATTTGGATATCGGTGGCGTCTTTTACGACGTGGTTATTGGTAACCGCAAAGCCGTCCTCGGTAACAATTACGCCGCTGCCAAGGCTGCGCTCGATGCGTTGGCGTACGGGTACGCGGCCTTGATTAAAGAATTGGGCGAAAAAAGGATCGTCTAATAGCGGATTATTTGCGCGGCGCTTTGCCCGTTTGGTCGTGAAGATATTAACCACAGCTGGCGCGACGGTATCGACTGCTGCGGCAAAACTGGCGCGGGTATTTTGACCATTAGCACGGTTTTGGGCTTGCGTTGGTACGCTCATAAGCAGGCTAAAAATGAGAGGAATAAGCAAGCGCATGTTTGGTTCTTTTTTTTATTTTGACGTTGATAGATGCCAACGGGTTGTGGGCAAATTATCGGTTGTTATTTTAACGGGTTGACCAAAGTGCGCAAGGCTTACTTCGCTCGTGAGGCGCGGTTTGATAAATTGCGCGACCTCTGGCGCTACTGTGAGGTCTATGGGGCGTTTATAGGGTGTTGTTTGGCGCTTTAACTTAAGGAGGATGTGGCCTGCAACAAAGGCAGGCTCGGTGAGGAGCGTCATTCGGTTAGGGCCTGTTTTCTCGCGGTTTATTTCCACTAAACCAAAGCGAGACATACTAAAAATTTCGGTTTTTTTAAGGTCGGTGGCGGCAAATGCGGCTTCTAGGGCATTGGTAATTTTTTGGCGGTCACGCTTATGCTTCATGGTGATAAAGTCGGTGATGATGTTGCCGCCAATATCGAGGAGGCGAATGAGGCGAGCGATTTCGGGAACGGCGGAGAGGTTAAAGTTAACCACACCGTCTTCTTGGCCGATGCCGTAAAACGCGCCTGAGTCTAAATCTATGGCTGTGAGGGCTGCTGTAGGCTCGATAGCGATGCGGCCACCATTATTGAGTGGGAACACAGGAGATGTTACCGCGTCTAGCGTTTCGTCGAGCTTGGCGAGGAGGTCTGGTGCATCTTTTTCATGGAGAAAATGGATTCGGTCTGCGGCTTCGGGGACAATATCGAGGACTTCGTTGTAACTGGCATCGTTGGGAACCCAAAATTGGATGGGGGTGTCGCCCGCGTCGGTCAACAAGCGTTGCAGTGGTCCTTTAGCCGCGCGGATGAGGCTGGGAACTGGTGTATTAGCAGGTGGCATTTTTTCGGCAACGCGGGCGTCTAGCCGTGCGCCCTTCCCGTCTAGCCCTGCGCGGGCAATGCGCACTAAAACTTTGCTGCCTTCTGTGAGTTTTGGGGCGTTTTTGGGAATGGTTTTGAGGGGGAGAAAACCGTCGGCCACGTCGCCGATATCGACAAAGGCGGCGCTGAGGCCTTGGGCAACTTTACGGACGCGGCCAAGGGCGATAGAGCCTTCGATGTAGCGGCGAGACTCCTCAAAGAATTTAAGCAGAAGGAGGTTCTCGTTTTCGTCGAAGAGGGCGGCGCGTTTGTGCCATGGGGAGGTTTCGTAGACGAGATTATACATGCTTATCCATTTCTTGATAAGCGCGCGTACTCATGAAATTACCCTGCAACCTTATCGATGCGCGGTAGGGTGACGCCTGATTGGCCTTGGTATTTACCTTTACGGTCGCCGTAAGAGGTTTCGCACACGCCGTCGCCACCTAAAAAGAGGAACTGGCAGACGCCCTCGCCAGCATAAAGCTTGGCAGGGAGTGGTGTGGTGTT
>CALFWJ010000139.1 GCA_937928525.1 uncultured Alphaproteobacteria bacterium
AAAATTGAATCAGATTGGCAAAAAAATCGCGTTCTTTAGCCTCTGGCAAGAGTTCTTCTTGCAAGTAATGCAATATTTTTTGGTAAGTTTCTTGTTTAAAATCAACACAGAGTTGTTGCACTTCTTCTGGATTTGCCCAGCGCCAAGTTGAAAATTCTTGGATGTGAGGTGCGTCAATGTTAATAACATCTATGACGTCATCATCTGCAGTAAACAGAGCATAAAACCAATGCTGTGCTTGGCCGAGACTTTGCATTTTTTGCTGCACATCTGGTGGAAAGTCGTAAGTAAGAATCTCTGGATAGGCACCCATATATTGCCAGTGTCCTCCATCAATATTGGTTTCTTCTCTTAGTTCTCGGTTAGCGCCAACAAGTGGTTGCTCGTCTTCTTCTAGCCCGCCTTGCGGCATTTGCCAACCTTCATTGCCCGTAAAGCCAAGGCGTTGAGCGATAAAAATTTGCCCCTGTTTATTCAGGATGCACATGCCAGCATTAGAACGGTGCGTGAGTTTTGTCATGGTTATTTTCCTTTAAACATATATGTGGTTCGTTCTTGTGGGTTGCATTAAGTCGTAAAATGGATACAGAGTCAATTTATAATTTTAATTTGTTCGGGGTGAGTGAGCGTTATCATCATGCCATTAACGGGTTTGATGATGCCACGCACCAGCACTGTTTTGCCGATGAGGTTACTTTTACTGATGCCTGCGGCGCGGAATTTTTTGCGGTCTTGCGGGCGGATTTCGGCGGTGAAGTCGGTGCGCCAATCTTGTCCAAAGTTAAGGTAAAGGCGGTTTTTAACGTCGGCCACTGTCGTTATTTTGCCTTCTACCAAATGGAAGCCGCCCACCAGTTTTTTAGTGACGCCCTGCATGATATTAGCGTTATTAAGGCGATAACGCGGCAGTTGCCAAAGGCCACGGTTTTGGGCGCGAGCCGTATCTTCTAGCGCTAAAAGTTTGTAAGTATTGGCGTTGGCAGTATCGGGGAAGCTATAGACGTGGGCGGCGCCTTGCTCAATCATTTTGCCGTTAATCCAGACGTTGTTTACGTAAACATCGGCTAACCAGCGTTTGTATTTATCTTTTTTCTTTTTACCAAACTTAAGGGTAACGGTTTGGTTTTTGAGCATTGTGGTAAGTGCCGTGCGGGCTTGGTGGGCATAAGGTTCGGCCAGACGTTTGCTTTTGCCTTCGCCGCGGGCTTTCTCGGGGGTATTGATGCCGATAAGGCGAATGTGTTCGCCTTGCTGAGTCACAAATGTATCGCCGTCGATGATGTGGGCAACTGTGGCTTGGCGCTGACTATGGTGCACTTTGGCGGGTGCGGCATTAGAATTATAAAAGATAAAGGCAAGTGATGCAGCAAAGAGGGCAAAGGCTGTGATGTTTTTCATATAAATAATATAGGTCAGTTTTAAGAGTTGCGCCAATAAATATAACCTTCTAAGCTTTTGGGAAACAAATAAAAGAAATCTTAACTCATGTCTAAATATCTTCTTATCGCTCTTTTGGCTACAACTGCTTTATCTGTCCAGGCTCAAGACACAACGAGCACCTTTAAAGAACAACACCAAGCTGTTCGTGCTGAACATAAAGATGCGCGCGAAGCTTTAAAAGCGGATCGGCAAGATGCGCGCGCTGCCAACAAAAGCGCAAATAAAGATGCTTTTGCAAGTTTAAAATCTGACTGTAAAGCCAGCGTTAAGGCTGCCAGTAGCAAAAGTGAACGTTCGGCTATTATTAAAGAGTGCCGCGCTAAAGCAAAAGCTATGAAGGCTGAAAATAAAGCTGACATTGCTGCTGCTCGCAAAGATGCTAAAGCCAAAAAAGCTGCATTACGTAAAGATGCTCGCGCTGATCATAAAGAAATTCGGACCGATCGGAATGATGCCCGTAAGGCTAAACGTGCCGCGCGCAAAGCGAACGCTTCAGAGTAAACGTTGCTTCTCATTAAAGGTCGCTTTTAATAGGCGGCTTTTTTGTTGCTTCTTTTTAGAGTATACGTTAAAAGAAGGTATTACTTATCGTTCCGTTTTTGCATGAAGGAGATTTTTCATGGACAGATTTTTAAAGGAAGGTGATATTTTTCAAATTCCGAAAAACTTTAATACATGCAAACGTTTATTGCATGATCCCGAAGGTGCTCAAGTTTGTGCCACAAATAAACAACTTAAAAGCATTAAAGAGAGCAAATACAAATTTATTGTTCTTTCCGCCAATGAACATCATACCCGTTTAGTGGCTTCTTTGTTATCGAAGAAGGGCAAGCCGCGCAAAAATGGTTTGAGGATTTATTTTTCTCAGGCGACTTGTTTTATTGATGCTGTCAGGCTGATGCCTGATGAACTTGATTTTATTAAATCTTAACTTTTACATGAAGGAGAATTTTCATGAATAAACTACATCTCAATCTCACAAACACGCATCCGTTTTGGATATTTACTATGGGCCTACATTTATTTGCAGTCGCTTTCTTTTTTTGCTCTGGCGAGTGGTATTGGTCATGGTTAAATAGTGATCAAGCTGCGACTTACTTTATTACACCTCTTGCAAGTGCATTAGGTTTATTAACTGTTGGCTTTTTCTTTCGAAACTATAAAAAATCTGATTCTTCGCAAAAGACTGAGACGATTTTGTCAATAAAAATACT
>CALFWJ010000140.1 GCA_937928525.1 uncultured Alphaproteobacteria bacterium
AACCCAAGCGTTGAACAGCTTAAAACCTGTGTTGCCGCAAAATTTGCCTGAGGTGCGGGAATTTCATGCCCAGCTATTATTGCATCTGGCTGAGGTGGCGCATTTAAATGGCAACACCAGCGCGGCAGAGCGGAACTTAAACTTGTTTGAAGCGGCCTACACCGAGGGCGATACCACGGCTGTTCGTACCCGTTATCACCGCGTGGCTGAAACTCTTGGCCGTGTGCAGCGCACACCCACGAAGCGGCAAAGTTTTTGGGGGGTTGATGCCACCACAACGCCTGAAACAGCGCAGAACAAAACGTTCTTTCGGGTTGGGGTGTTGCTCCCGTTGTCTGGCAATACGGGGCCAGTGGGGCGCGATATTTTACGCGGGCTTCAGTTAAGTTTATTTGATTATCAGAACCAAAACGGCAACAAGAATATTGTGACTATTTTGTATCCGCAAGATACAGGTGGTACGCCGCAAGGGGCAGCAGCAGCGGCAGCGCGCGTGCTTAAACTAGGGGTAGATATGGTGGTTGGGCCGTTGGCTGCTAACAATGTTGAAGCAGCGGCTAGTACGTTGCGCCGTAAAAATGTGCCGATGGTGGCGTTTTCTTCTACCGCTGCTATTGCTGCGCCTGATGTGCACTTGTTGGGCTACATCCCCCAGCAGCAAGCCCGCGAGGCCGCCCGTTCTGGCGCCAGCCATGCCCTAAGCAGTGGGCAAACGAACTTAGCGGCATTGGTGCCAAGCACCGAGTTTGGCTATGAAGTTTTGGGCGCTTATACCGATGAACTGCAATCACTTGGACTTGGCTTAAGTCAGACGGGTTTTTATAATCCGCAAAATGCTGATGTGGGCAACGCGCTGAACGACTTGTTAAACTTACAGAAGAGCAAAATTATTTTGCAATCGGAGAAGAAGCGCCTAACCAAAGTTAAAGACGAATTGGGCAGTTTAATGGATGCCAAAGATGCGCGGCGTTTGGCCTTCTTGCAAAAGGCAAAACCTAAGGCCAACATTGATTTTAGCAGCCTCTTTTTGCCTGCAACAGCCACAGGCCTTAACCTAATTACGGCGCAAATGGCGACCTATGATGCCGATAAGGTAGACTTTTTGTTGCTTGGTACTGCCGCTTGGGGGGCTGCTGCCTTAAACCAAAGCCCGCCTGAATATGTAAACAATGCGGTGTTTTTTGCCCCTGCCCCAACCACAGAGTTTGAGGCAAGCTTTAAAGCAGCTTATGCCGCTGACCCACATCCCCTTGCAGTATTGGGTTATGACGCCGCCACCATTGCCCAAAGTGTGGCGACTGAGGTGACCAACGCGGGCTTTTCGGCCAGCCAAGCTTTGTTACGGCCAGAAGGGTTTACGGGCCTTGGTGGCCCTGTTAGGTTTAATACCGATGGCGTCACCGACCGTGCTTATGGTGCTTGGCAGCTTAATGGTAAGGGTGCGCGTTTAGTGACCTCTGCGCCTAAGTTATTGCCGCCGGTTAATTTAACGGCGGTGCAACGCGAGAGGAGTAAGCCACGCATTCAAATCCCTACTTTTGATACGGGACGATTTATTCCATTTTAGGGATTAGCCCTGCTTTTGGGCGACGATGTGGCCGCAGAGGTTGAACATGTTTTTCTGTTTTAAAAGAGTAAGTCCTGCCGCCTCGATGGCGGTGACAAGCTCGTTGTGCGTAAAGCGCTGAGGCGGGTGGCTGCCGACGAGGCTAAACAGCGGGTGCTCGAGGAGGGGCTTGTAGTATTCTTCCACCGCTAGGCAGCCGCCTATGCTTAGGTTAGCCACGAGTGATTTGAGCGCTTCTTCCCAGTTGGGGATGTGGTGCAAGCAGCCGTAGCTGACGGCTAAATCGAAGCTATTAGGCGGGAACAAATCTTCTGTGATGCTGGCGTTCATGACGTCGCCCTTAAGGCTTGCATATTTAAAGCGACGGCTGGCGATACGCGCCATTTTTTTGTCGATTTCTACCCCTGTGAGAATAGCGCGCGGGAACTTTTTTTGCAGCGCCAGTAGGCCTGCACCAGTGCCGCAGCCAAGTTCAAGGATGTGGTCGGGCACAAACCCTTTAGGCAGGGCACGCTTAAACCAGCGCGTGATAAAGGGTTGGTGGCAATAACGGCGGATGGGGCTGGCAACGTATAGGCGCTCTAGCTTTGCGGCGGGGAAGGTCATTTTTTGCTTACTTTTTACGGCGTTTTTGTGGTGGTTGGTTAATTTTGTTCTCTTTTTGTGATGCGTGCGGTATTGTAGCGCAACACAGGAACAAGATAGAACCATACCATGCTTCGCCCCTACTTATTAACCCTTATTATAGGACTTTTTATGACCGTAACTACTGTAAGCGCAGAACCCAAAATTCAGGAAATTAAAACCGCGGGCGGCCTCACCGCTTGGTTGGTGGAGAGCAGGAGCATACCGATGATTAGTATGGAAGTTGCGTTTAGAGCTGGTAGCGCATTTGAGCCAGCGGATAAACCAGGGCTGGCAAGCTTGACATCTAACTTGTTGGATGAGGGGACGGAAAATCTTTCTGATCGCGACTTTAAAGCCAGCTTAGAGCGCATTGGTGCGCGGTTTGGAGCAGGTGCGGATAAACTAGACCTGACCTTAACGCTAGATACACTCACCGAACACAAAGAGGCGGCGTTTGCGCTGCTAGCCGATGCGCTAAAAAACCCAGCCTTCACCCCTCTTGCCACTGAGCGCTTGCAAGATATGGTTAAAGCTGCGCTGAAGCGTCAAGAAGAAGACCCCGGCAGTGTGGCGCGTAAAGCGTTTAGTAAGGTTTTGTATGGTGACCACCAATATGCTACGCCGCTGTTGGGTACGGCTGAGAGCGTGGCCGCACTCACGCCAGCCGATGCGCGGGCGTATCATGCTGCGCAATTTAATAAAGCCAACATGGTGATTGCGGTGGTGGGCGATATTTCAGCCAAGGCGCTGGGTAAACTATTAGACGAACACTTTGCGGAACTGCCAGCGGGCGATGCGCGTAACGTGATGACAGCGGTTCCAGCGGTGCCTAAAGCGCAGAAAATTCATATCACGCGGCCTATTCCGCAGGCGACGGTGATGCTGGGGCACCTTGGCTTAAGCCGCGAACACCCTGACTATTTTAACGTGTTTGTTATGAACCATATTTTAGGTGGCGGCGGTTTCTCTTCGCGCTTGATGAGTGAAATACGTGAGAAGCGTGGCCTGACTTATGGCGTAAGTAGTGGTTTTGGCCCCCTACCACAGCGCGGCAGCTTTGTGGCGCAGTTGGCGACCAAAAACGCAGATGCTTTGCCTGCCGCAAAACTGGTGGAAGTTGAAATTAAAAAAATGCAGGCCGCTGAGGTGAGTGAGGCTGAATATAATGATGCGGTGAATTATCTGACGGGGAGTTTCCCGCTGCGGTTAGACAGCAACGATAAAATTTTAGGCTACCTCACCACCATGCAAATGGAGAATTTGGGCGCAGATTACCTAGAAGTATGGACGGATAAGATTAAAGCCGTGACGCGGGCGGATATTTTGGCTGCGGCTAAAACGCACTTGCAACCTGAGAACTTTATTGAAGTGATTGTGGGCGGCGAAGAGGCCTTTAAGTAAAGTATTATAAAAAACCAATGGCAAAAGCCCCAACCTAAGTTGGGGCTTTTTTTATTTAAACGCCTTGAGAGGCGCCGCTTGAATGTGAACTAAAAATCGCTTTAAGAGCTCTTCCACGATGGGGTTGCGCGCTTTTTTAGTTGCAGGCAACTCGTTCAATAAGCCCATGATAATGCCATGCAGTGCCTTGCCAGGCGATACTGTTGACCTTGAGGTGAGATCGAGCAGGTGCGACACAAGAAAGACCAGCTCGTTTTGCTTTGCTTCAATGCAGTCTTCCCATACTTCTTCAGCGCGCTTGGCAAGTTTGATGCAGTCTTTATCTGGGACATAACCAGCTTTAACAATAAAGTTATCGAGCAGTTTAATGCCGTCACGGAAGATGGCTTCGCACTCGCTGCCTAAAGGCTCGGGTAGATTTGCCTCTTGCAGATTTGGTAAGCCAACCAGCGACATAAGGTCGGCGGCGACTAATGCATCTATTAACTCGAGGTCGATAGGCTTGTGAAGAGCTGCTTTTAAGCCAGTGAGGTAGTTTTCTTGCGGGCGTTTATTGGCCAAGCTCAAGAGCTTGGCTTGCGCGACAATAAGATAGCCAGACATGTTTGCGTCGCGGCAGTTTCTTTCGAAACGCAGTTGTTCAGTGACAGTTGTGGGCGTAACTCTAGGCATATTTTGCTTGTTTATGTTACCAAGGGCCATGTGATGCATGGGGGTTCTCCGTATAAAAAAGGTTAAAGATAGATTGGGTGTCCAATACTCAGGCAAAGTATACACGAAAGAGGCGGCTGTCAAGCGCTAAAAAGCCCCAACCTAAGTTGGGGCTTTTTGAGTGTAGTGCTTAAGCAAGCGCGGTTTTTGGCGCAAGGTGTAAAAGCAGGAACATGTTATCACCGTTACGCATAATTTCTGCTTCTACGCTGGTAAGATGCGTGAGTTCGCCAGCGTATTTTTTAAACCCATCGGTGCACTTAAAGGTGCAAAGCGGCGTATTGTTGGCCGATTTAGTTTTGTTATATAGCACCAGAGTGGGTATTCTTGTTTTAGTATTTAAAACCGTGCGGTAACGGGTTTTAAGGCTAAGGTTTTTGGCTTTTTCTGGCCAGTTATAAGCTGGCCAGGTTGCGAGTGGAATGCATTTTGTGGTGGTGTGAGCCATGATATTTCTCCGAAAAGGTAACAAGTGTTTCACGTGAACAACCATAGGTTGGTATTGGTTTGCCCATATTGTATATAGCGCAATTTAGTTGAAATGGGTGCGTGCGTCAAATGAAAATTCTGCTACACTTTGGGCTATGAAATGGTCGACCAAACAAGCCCAAGCGAGCCTTAAAAATGCTAACGCCCTGCCCCAAATTGTATTGGCGTATGGCGACGATGGCGGCGGCGCGCGCGCACTGATAAACCAAGCGCTTAAAACCAGTGGCACACCGAGCGACGACCCATTTTTGTTCACGAGCATTGATATTATGGATCTAACCCAAGAAAATGGACGCCTGCTTGAGGCTGCGCAGACCATTAGTTTTGGGGGCGGTTTGAAGGTTATTCGGGTTGATGGTGTAAACCCAGACATGGGCGCACCTGCCCAAGCTGCGCTAACAAACGCGGTTAAAGCGTGCTTAGCGGCGGAATTGGTGGATGTTCTTATTCTTATCGCGGCGCCGGGATTAGATGCCAAAACGGCGCTGGTGCGCAACACTGAAAAAGCGCCAAACGCGGCGGCGATACGGTGTTTTCAGGCCAGTATTGGTGACTTACGAACGCATATTCAAGCCACAATGGCTGCCGCGGGCAAAAGCATTGCCCCTGACGCGTTGCTTTGGTTGCAGGAGAATTTGGGAGCAGATCAGGCGATTACGCAATCGGAGCTGGATAAACTTCTGATTTATGTAGGCGATAAAGCTGATGTGACGCTAGAAGATTGCCTTGCCATTATTGCCGGCGCCTCTGCTGTGAATGTGTTCACCTTGTGCGACGCTGTGGGCAGCAAAGACCTTGCAGCGGTGGATAAGGCGCTGAGTGTTCTGACCGAGGCGGGCGAAGACATTAATATGATTTTTGCGTTGGTGGTGCGCCACTTGCGCCGCCTCTGCCAAGCGCAAGAAGCTGTAGCGGCGGGCAAAAGCCCGAATGATGCCCTGCGCGCCCTCACCCCGCCTGTTATGTTTAACCAGAGCGGCTTTATGCAGCAAATGAATAGCTTGTCGCCCAAAAAGGCGCAACAGATAACGGCGTTTGCTTTAAAGGCACAAATTCAGGCGAGAACAGGCACCTTGCCGCCAGAGTTGGTATTGGGGCGCGCAATTTTGAGCTTCGCGGCTTAGGTTTTTCTGTGTGATTAGGCCCATAGCCAATACATAAATAAGCACCAACCTACGGTTGTTAAAAGCAGAATACCCCAGACAAACCAACTTTCGCGCTTGTTGAGACGGCGGGCCGTAAATTTCATGATAAACCTCTTTTTTGATGTAAAAAAGGCTGCAAAAGCAGCCGGAGGTTAAGAACCGCTCAAACGAAACGGCCAGTGCCGTTTAGACATAGTCCTGGACAGAGGCACCGCCTCCGGCCAGTAAAAATCTCTGCCATGAGGCAGCAAAATAACGGCGTGCTGACACCGCGTTTAAAGAAGTTCTTAAGCTCCAGCAAGTGTTTTTTACACCTGATAAAAATACCCTACGCACATCGCGGTGAAAAATCAACCTTAGGTTGATAAGAAAATATCTTGTTGAGCTGCTTAATCTGATTAAGCGCCCCCATCTTTTATCTTTTTAGTAGAGGAGAATTTCTATGAAACTTAATATCGATGTTATTCGCGAAACTGTAAAATCAACTTATTTCCCCAGCCCAATAGACTGGCCAAAAGAGTTTGGCATTTTTGCAAGCACGAACAGGCTTGACGCCCCCAGCCCTGCCCCGTAAAGTAAGGGCAGTACAGGTTGCTTGGCAGCCCCTTCCCTTTTCTTTTGCAGGAGATTGATATGCAAAAAATTACTCCGACTTCTAAACTAATTGTGTTTGACCTTGATGATTGCTTGGCGCAAACGATTGATATTTTGGGGCACTACTTAACCCAGCAAATTATGGATATTTACAAAATTTCATACCAAGAGGCAGATGTACTGCGTATTTACGGCATGGAGAACTTTGGCTGTAGCGCGGGTTATTTAGCCGAGCGTGATGGTTATGATCAGGCGTGGATTGAAGATATATACGCGCATATGGGCGAAATGTTGGTGCAAAATATTCACGAACACCTTGAGCCTTGTGCGCTGTTACAGTCTCGATTTGCTAATCTACAGGCGAACAGCTGGACCATTGCTTTGTTAACCCAAGGCCGCAAGGATTATGCCCATGGCATTTTAAGACATCTTGAAATTGAGGCGTTTTTTCATTCTGGGCTTATTATGGGCCGTGATTGCGTTAACTATACGAGCAAACGGACAGAAGAGCCGTATAAACGCCTATTAGAGCGCTTAAATGCTGTGCCAGATACCATGGTGATGCTAGACGATACGCCAGCGAACCTAAAGCCCGCACAAGAGCTTGGCTTTAAAGTGGGGTTGGTTGGTACTAAGAGCACGCCGACGCCGGACAACATGGCGCGGTTGGCAGACTTAAAACTTAAGCCAAATTTTTTGGCTGAAAATATAAATGATGCACTAAAAACACTGTGCCAAGCGCACGCTGCTTAGTAAAAAAGTATTAAAAAGGCCGCCTTAACGGGCGGCCTTTTTGCGGAATAAATACGATTTATTCAGCTGTTTGAGTTTGTTTGAAGTTTTGGAGCAAGTGGTCGAGCTGCGCCATATCGTCGAAAAAGATGCGAATTGAGCCTGCACCTGTATCCGTTTGGCGACGCATGGCAACTTTGAGGCCGAGGGATTTTTGCAGGTTTTTTTCAATCTCTGTGGTTTGTGCATCTTTGGTGCGGCGGCCTCGTGCGGCCTGATTTGGATTAATCAGGTTACGGACTAAATCTTCTGTTTCGCGCACAGAAAGCTTATGTTTGATAACTTTGTTTGCAGCGCGGATTTGGAGCTGTGAATCTTGCGAAAGACCAAGCAGGGCGCGGGCATGGCCCATTGTAAGTGAGCCCTTACTTACGCATGTTTTAAGTGTTTGTGGAAGCGAGAGTAAGCGCAATAAGTTCGTAATGTGTGAGCGTGATTTACCTGTGACTTGCGAGATGTCTTCGTGGGTATATTTAAACTCTTCTGTGAGGCGTTTGTACCCCAAGGCTTCTTCGATTGGATTGAGGTCGGCGCGTTGAATATTCTCAACCAGAGCAACTTCTAGGGCTTTGCCATCGTCTAATTCTCTAATGATTACAGGTACTTCTGTAAGTCCAGCCTGTTGTGCAGCTCGCCAACGGCGCTCGCCACCAATAATTTCGTAGGCGCTGCCAACTTTACGTACAAGGAGTGGCTGAAGGACGCCTTGCGCCTTAATAGAAGCCGAAAGTGTTGCGATATCGTTTGCGTTAAACTCGCGACGTGGCTGAACCGACGAAGGTTGAAGATCTTGCACAGAAAGAGTTGTTTCGGGCGCAGAAACGCTAGGGTTTGAGGTGTTTTGAGCTGTAGGTGAGCCAATTTGAGCCGAATGATGAGATGCCTGGCTTGATGTGGATGTGTTCTGATCAGCAGAATTGTTGTGTACAATTGATGCTGCTGCCGCATCGTCTAGAAGTGCTGCGAGTCCTTTTCCGAGTCCGCGCTGAGGAGAATTTGCCATAAACATGAAACCTTATAAATTATTTTTTGTTGAGCTCATCATGTAAATTATTTACATTTAACATTGTTGTCATGTGTTTAGCGTTTGAGCAAGATAAATGCACTAAATTGCTGAAATTTTGGGATATAATCAAAAATAAAGATAATATAAGCAAAAAATTACAACCGTTTCACGTGGATTAATTGCACCATAACTAATTGAATTAAATAATAAAAAAATTATTCTGACATGAAAAGCACAACCCTCGGTTGATTTGTGGAACTCCCTGAAACTGTTTCATGTGACGTTTCATAAAAGAAAAAAATAGGTGTTTGTTGTGGAGTAAGGCGTGGCAATTGAGAACGTGGAACAAAAAAACTTGGCTAAAAACTTGCATATTTAATTTTATAAAAATAGACATAAATTTTTTATGTTAAAAGCATATTTCTGAAAAAATTATTTTTAATAAGGCGTTAAATAAGAAAAAGAAAAAAGTTTTTTGGCATACAAGCAATCAGTGATTAAAATAAGACTATGCCAAGCGTTAAATAAAAACTTGGCTGGGTAAAAAAGACCTTTAAGACTCTTCATTTTATAAAAATGAGCCACGATAATAGGTATAAATTTTAGTGAAACAACGTTTCATGAAGATTATAAATAAACTTATGCTGGAAAACAAAAATCAAATGTAAGTAAATATTTACGTATAAATTAAGCTATTGAAATAACTTTTAAACTAAATTATTTATGCCAAAGTAAATTTTAATCTAAAAATGAAGATATATGGCATGTTTTTTGATTAAAAACGACTGTGGCACTGTGATAAATAGGTAAACCTTACAAAAGATGAACTGACTTTAGAACAAAGCAGAAAATAAAACATAAAAATACTTAAAAACTATGAATACACTAAAAAAAGGTTTTTATTCTGCATTAAAAGCTCTAAAACAACAGGTTTCTAACGTATGCTCATTAAATAGGCAAAAGAGGCTTCAAATAGCGATTGGAGAGGCCAAAAAAACTAAATGAGGTTAAAAATAAATTTTTCTAAATTAATGACCTTAAATTTAATAAAACAACTAAATGGAGAATATAAAAGTATTAATATCAATTTTTTGTACCTCTTTTTTTTAGGATGAAGGGTGCGGGGCAAATAATTTGAGATATAAAATCTTGAAAAAAATAACATAAACATGATTTTTCGACGTTAAGCCAAGAATTGATTTGCTATAGAGCCCTCCATGGCAATTGATACATTAAAATGAGCGTTTTGTATGTTCCGCGGAGATCTTGATTGAGCGGACTGCGTTTTGCACAGGTTAAATACTCACGCTTAATTTTTTGAACCGAGTTAACGGCCTTTGCATTGTAATTAAACTGCTTTATGAAAACAAAATTATGCTTGCTGTTGAGTGAATAGCAATAGAGTTTGCTAAGAACGGCAAAGAGTTTTTCTAAAAAACGTGATTGAGATATGAAAAATTCAAAGTAATCTTAGAAAGAGATTTCTGGCTGAAATAAAAGACTGACTATAAGGAGTGTTAAGCAGATTTTAGAATTTCTGGCAAAATGCTATCGAGTAGAAGTTGGCCGCGTGGTGTTGTTTTAAGAGAAATAAATTCAGAACAATTTTCTTGTGTAAGTAAGTGGTTGTTTACTAACTTTTGAATGCTTGACCAATGAAACAGGCTTTCTGTAAGAAGTTTTGAGGCATTTTTAGCGTTTTTTCCGATAAGTATGCCCTCTGATAGGCGTAAACCGTTTAAAACAGCCTCTTGGGCGGATTCATGTGTTGAAAGAGGTGTTTTTTCGTAAAGAGCATGATTTTTATCTGCCACTTCTTTTTGGTAGGTTTCGGGCATGCGGAAGTTGCGTGTGGCGATGCGCTGGCCTGCTGCATTTGTGATACGACCATGGGCGCCTGCACCAATGCCGAGATAGTCGCCGTAACGCCAAACATGGAGGTTATGTTGGCACACTTTTAGCATATTATTAGTACCTGGGCGTGCGAAATTAGAAATTTCGTAACCCTGGAAGCCTGATGTAGCAAGAGTTTCTTGGGTTGCAGTGAAAAAATCGGCTTGTAGATCATCACTTAAAGGCTGCCACTGGTTTTTATTGACGTCGGCGAAGAATTTAGTGCCTGGCTCGATGGTGAGTTGGTAGGCGCTGACATGATCGGTACCAAAGGCGGAAATTTTGGCTAAGTTTTTTTGCCAGCGAGCTAAATTTTGCGCATGTGTGCCCATAAAATTGGGTAAACCGTAGATAAAATCGACGCTAACCTCAGCGCCTGATTTTTGAGCTTGCTCGATGGTGGTGAGGGCTTCGTTTACATCGTGCGCGCGGCCTAAAAATGTTAGTTCGTCTGATGATAGACTTTGTACACCAATACTAAAACGTGTAACGCCTGCCGATACAAATTTGTGAAACATCTCTGGGCGATATGTGGCCGGGTTTACCTCGAGTGTGACCTCTAATTTTTGGGTGTTGCAAGGATGTTTGTGAAGGTGTTTTTTCGCAGCGGTTATGACCTGCTCAATGGTTGTGCAATCAGCCAAAGAAGGAGTGCCACCGCCAAAAAAGAGGGATGTGAGTGAATTTTTATTTACTTTTAGTGACCAATACTCTAACTCTTTGATTAAACAAGATAAATAGAGATTTTCGTCACGATTTTTGTTCACATGTGCATTAAAATCACAGTAGGGGCATTTCTTGATGCACCAAGGCCAATGAACGTAAAGAGCTAGGCCATTTTTGACCGTACTTTTAGGCAGAAGCGGGGCAGGAGGTGCTGCTTTTTTAATCATGGCGAAACGGTAACACTTCGCTTCATTTTGTGCTAGAAAAATCACGTTTCCCCGTGAAACATTGAAGAAGTTTGTCAGTTAAAGAGATGTTTGTAAGAATTTTTGAAGCTTATTTAATGCTTTACCGCGGTGAGAAGTTTCTGATTTCTCTTTTTGAGTTATTTGGGCATAGGTTTGCCCATCTTTGGCGCCATCTGGGCTGAGGCTGAAAATAGGATCATAGCCAAACCCTTCTTTGCCGTAAGGCTTTAAGGTAATGTAGCCATCAGTTTTACCTCTAAAATGGAAGAGTTTTGGCTTGTTTTGCAGCGTATTTGGCTCTGGTGCTAAGGCTAGCGTGAGGTGACACATAAAGTGCGCTGAACGGGTTTTTGGGTTGGTATGGCCGCGAAGTTTTGTGAGGAGGACCTCTGGACCACCAAAACGGGCGGTATAAATACCAGGTGCACCATCTAGGATATCGACGCATAAACCAGAGTCGTCGGCGAGAGTTGGCAGCCCTGTGGCGGCATAGCCGGCTAGAGCTTTAAGTGTTGCGTTTTCTTGGAAGGTTTTACCTGTTTCTGGGACGTCTGGGAGGGTTAAATCGAGGGCGCTGACGACCTCAATGCCTAGAGGCGTTAACAGGGCCGTAAGTTCTGTTATTTTGCCTTTATTTTGCGATGAAAGTAAAAGTTTACTTACTTTGCCCATTCTTTAGGCAGTCGTTTCGTTAATGCATTGTTTTTGCAGGGAAATAAGGTCGGTTATACCTGCTTTAGCGAGGGCAAAGAGGGCGTTATATTCGTCTTCAGTGATGGGACGGTCTTCGGCGGTGACTTGTACCTCGACTAACTGGCCTGAACCGGTTAAAACGAAGTTTCCGTCGGCAATGGCTTTGCTGTCTTCGGCGTAGTCGAGATCGAGGACTGGGCCAGCACTGGTAATGCCCGAACTGATGGCGGCAATATGGTCAATAATGACCTCTGGTTTAACGCGATCGCGGGCGACCAAATTATTGACGGCGAGCTGCAATGCCACAAAGGCACCCGTAATAGCTGCGGTGCGGGTACCGCCATCGGCGACAATGACATCGCAATCGAGCCAAATTGTGTGGTTACCAAGGGCCTTCAGATCTATAACAGCGCGTAAAGAGCGGCCAATAAGGCGTTGAATTTCGGTGGTACGGCCAGTTTGTTTGCCCTTAACAGCTTCGCGGTCGATGCGGTCGTGGGTAGAGCGGGGCAGCATGCCATATTCGGCGGTCACCCAGCCTTTCCCTTTACCTTTAAGCCAGCGTGGGACGTCGTATTGAATGCTGGCAGTGCAGAGAACGCGGGTATTTCCGCACTCAATCATGCAGCTTCCTTCAGCATGCGGATTAACGTTTGGGGTGATTTTGAGGGTGCGAAGTTCGTTATTTTTGCGGTTTGAAGGGCGTTGCGTCATTTTGATTGCTTAACTTATTGATAGATATAATGTTTACATGTTTTCTTGTAAGAATTTAAGCACATCCTCGGTGTGGGTTTTTGGAGATACTTTAGGCATGACGTGGGCAATTTTACCTACTGGATTAACAATATAAGTTACACGGGCAACACCCATGTATTTGCGGCCATACATACTTTTTTCTTGCCAGACACCGTAGGCTTCTAGGGTTTCTTTACTTTCATCACCAAGCAATGTGAGGGCTGGTGTGTCGAGTTCTTCGGCGGTATTAAACTTGGCAATTTTTTTGCTGGGGTCAGGGCTGATGCCATATACGAGCACGTTGAGCTTAGTGAAGGCATCGTTATTATCGCGAATTGAGCAGGCTTGAACCGTGCAACCTGGAGTTGATGCTTTTGGATAGAAGTATAAAACGCGCCATTGACCTGCGGTGTCGGCAAGAGTTACGGCGGTTTCTTGGCCATCAAGGAGGGTAAAATTAGGGGCTGCATCGCCAATATTAAGGAGGGACATAGGGCGCTTTCTTGTTTGTTTAAACTTCTTGGATTGGGCGAACGTTACCTATTTTTAGCGTTTTGCGCAAGTGCTAGCAAAATAAGCAACTTGCCTGAAAATGTTGGCAATCAGTTTGGCGGCGGCGTAATGTAGCCACATTAATTGATAGGGAGAGAAATAATGGCAAAAACAGCCGCTAAGCCTACAAATGGCGTTAAAAAGACCAATGCTGGGGCCACAAAGAAAAAAGCATCTGAGACGGCGTCTCAGGCAGCCTCAGGCGTTAAAGGCGCACCCGCAGCGGGCCCGTTGTTCCGCCCATTGGGCCAATATATTAAAGATTTATCCTTTGAGTGCCCCCGTGCACCCATGATGACCCCTGAAAATGACCGCAACATGGACCTTAATGTGGGCGTGCAGGCGGTTGAATTAAGCGCAGAGCGCGGGCTATATGAGGTTGCATTAGCCATTCGGGCAGAGGCAAAAGATGCGGCAAAGACAACAGTATTTATGGCTGAACTGGCGTTTGCAGGTGTTTTTGAGCTTCAGAATATCCCAAGTGACCACATAGATCAGGTCTTACACGTAGAGGGCGCGAGCTTATTGTTCCCGTTTGCCCGCAAAATTATAATGCAAACCTTGGCTGACAGCGGGTTCCGCCCACCATTGCTAGACCCGATTAACTTTGGCGCTCTTTATGTTCAATCTAAGAATGCAAGCAATAACAGCTAGTTAGACAATAAATAATGAATATGCGCTAAAATTACATATGATGTAAATTTAGCGCATGTTTTTTAATAGGGCATAGCAACAAAAAAGTCTAAAAAATATTTATATTTTATTTTTCAGTAAG
>CALFWJ010000141.1 GCA_937928525.1 uncultured Alphaproteobacteria bacterium
TGAGGCAACCTTAAAACTTAACGCACCAGTGCCGCCTCAACCAATTCAACCGTTGCCGCAGTGCCATAAATCTTTACAAAAGACCCCAGTCGCGGCCCCTGAGAAAATCCAAACAAGCATTCATACAATAGCGCAAACCAGTTGCGCAGCTCTTTTTTGTCGTAGTATTTTTTACCAACGGTGTAAAATTCGGTCTGAATATCTTCCGCGGCTTCATTGCCGGTTAAGCTGTTCAAGAGTGTCACGACATCTTTTAAGGCTTCAATCTCTTGGCCTTCTGGTGTGCGATAAGTTTTAGTTGCTGCAATGGTGTCGGCGTAATATTTCAATGCGCCGCGCACTAATGCTGCTAAACGCGGTGCATTATCAGCGGTTACGTCTGGGCGATAGTTATTAATAAAGCCCCAAACGGTGGTTTCGTCGGGCGTTGCGGCTACACTGGTGAGGTTAAGCAGCATGTTAAAACTAAAGGGTAGGGGAGCAATATCGGTGTTGCCATTATTCAGGTGCCAAGCGGGGTTTTCAAGTTGCTCGGCAGGTGTTTGGCCTTCAAGTTTACCCACAAAAGCATCGTAGTCATCTACCATTTTAGGGATAACACCCAAGAAGAGCTTTTTCGCCCGCTGTGGATTAGGGAACATAAAGAAGGCCAGACTATCTTTGTCAGCATACGTCAACCATTCTTCAATGGTCAGGCCGTTGCCTTTACTTTTTGAAATTTTAGCACCGTTTTCATCCACGAAGTGCTCATACATCAAGTTTACGGGTGGAATCCCCCCCAGTGCGCGGCAGATTTTACCGCCAATATTAACCGAATCAATCAGGTCCTTACCGCTCATCTCGTAGTCTACATCTAGCGCAAACCAGCGCATGGCCCAGTCAGCTTTCCACTGTAACTTTACTTTGCCGCCCGTTACTTCAGTGGTGACTTCAACGCCGTCTTCGCGCTTATAAGTTATGGTGCTTGCTGCCACATCGGTGGCAATAACAGGGACTTGCAGCACGTGGCCAGAATCAGGGCATACAGGCAAAAACGGACTATACGTCGCACGGCGCTCTTCGCCCAATGTGGGCTTAACGATGTTGCAAATATCTTCGTGTTTTTCTAAAACTTTAAGCAAAGCTGCATCAAATTTGCCCGCAGCGTAAACATCGGTAGAACTTTTAAAGTCGTAGTCAAATTCAAATTCATCCAAGAATTTGCATAGCATCGCATTGTTATGTGCACCAAAACTGTCGTGCGTTTCAAACGGGTCAGGCACTTGGGTGAGTGGTTTGTTCAGGTGCTCTTTCAGCATATCTTGATTAGGTAAATTGGTCGGTACTTTCCTAAAACCATCCATATCATCCGAGAAGCAAATCAGCTTAACCTCAATATCAGGCGCCAAGCATTTAAACGCTTGCATCACCATTGTGGTTCTAAAAACCTCGCCAAATGTGCCAATATGCGGCAAGCCAGAAGGACCATACCCTGTCGCCAACAAAGCGGGGCTTTTAAACGTGCCTTTGGCTTGTTTGTTTTTAATATGTGCCAGCATTTTAGCGGCCTCAACAAACGGCCAAGCTTTTGCGTTTAAATAATCGTCATGGGAGTAAGAGTGTGTGTTCATGGCGTTAGTTATAGCTGATTTTTATCATTAGAGTAAAGAAAAACCCCCGCCATAAGCAGGGGTTTTTCATTTGAGGTTAGATTAAAAATCGTAAGCAGTTTTTATAGTTTGCGCAGCTTTTGCTGTGTTGTTGTTGGTGGTGCCATAAGTTGCTTCAGTGAACAAGATAATATCTTTGAGCACCGCAACAAATTTATGAGCTTTAACTTGTTGCTCTAGCGCGTAACAATTTGTATTGTCACCCACACACATAGACATTTTGCGGTAAAGTTGATGCACAACAGCGCTTACTGTATTGCCGGCATTAATTTCCATGTCTATTGCATCTTGCAAGCGCCAAGATAGAACGGTTGCCGTATTTGGCTGATCATCAGCATCAACACCAGAAGTAAGTGCTAATGCATTAAGAACAATAATAATAGGTGCTCGTTCAGGTAGGTTTGGTCGTAAGCTAATGCATAAAGCAGAATCCCTAAACGGGCCGGTATCTTTATCGCAATACGCATTATAATCACGGATATTAGCCGTGGTTAATTTAACTTCCTGCCATGTTGATTCAGCCTTACTAAGCAAAACATTCAGGCCTTTTTGGCTTTTTTGAATAAGTTCAGGGCCTTTTTCACGCAAAAATTCAGCGCTACGGTTAGCAATATCACCAGCAATTTCGCCAGCGGTTTGGCCAAGCTCGCGCGCTGTTTCTTGGTTTGTTTGGCTATACGCACTTAACGTGAGCATCGCCGAAAGTGTAAAGGTAAGTAAAAATCGCAACATAAAAATCTCCTGTCTGTTACGGAAAAAAGGAAGGTATTCTTTTATTTATATAGGCGCATAGACCTTAAAAAACAAGGTGTAATACAAAAAATCCCCGCAAGACCCAAAAGGGCATTGCGAGGATAAACAAGATATCAAAGATTATAATAAAGCTGGGCTAACCAAGCCAAATACTTAGTAGCAAGCGCATCGCCACGAACAGTACGATACGCTAAAATAATATGAACATCAGACAAAGCCCGTTGCGGTACATTATTAAAAACCAGCATATCAATTATCGCAACACCGCGTTTAGTAGAGCAATCTCCAAGTTTTTTAGGAGATTTTAAATAGTTAATAAACGCATCAAAATCACGATAAGGCGCAAAATCATCTACTTTAGTTACTGTGTCAGGCGCTGTTGCCGTCGCTACAATATTTTCAGCAGTTGTGCGGATGGAATCAGTTATAAGAACTTCTGACAAATAAGACCATAATTGCGTGGTGTGTTCTTTATTGTCAGTTAGCCAAGCCTGCATTAAATTGCATTTGATAGCGTCTCCCACGTATTGCTGAACACCGCCAGAAGACGACACGTCAACATTATATGGATTGCCTGCGTTAATATCGCCTATTTCTACTTTTAAAGCCCAATCAATAGTATTTTGTAAGGCCTTAAATTTTTCAGGCGGTGCTTGTTCAGGGCTATTACGCCACGCTTGTAACTGCTCTGCGGACACATCATGTAAAGCTTGCCATGCCTGCACCATTTCAGGACCAGAAGGCGTTTCAGGCAAAACAATAGTTTCTTTAATTGAGTCTTCCGTTACAAATGGTGCGCCATTGCTAGGCTGCGCAAACAAGGCAAAGCCAATAAATAATAAAATCGACAAGCCAACAGCAAGGCCAAAGCTCAAATTTTTCTGCCCAGCCGTGAGCGGCGGACAAAGATAACGTTTATAAGAAGTCATAGAGAATCTCCAGTAAAAAAGGGAAGGGCGGAAGTGCCCGATAAACTTATGTTTAAGTATGCCACCCTACAATTTACATACACATAACGCAACAAAAAATTGACACACCGCTAAAACACTGCCATAAAAAGTACACATTAAATTCCGTTTACCCGCCACAAGGAGAAATCTCATGGCCCAAAAAACTGAAACCTCCGAAAAACCTGAAAAAAACGTTTTATACTGCAGCTTCTGCGGCAAAAGCCAACACGAAGTTCGTAAGCTTATTGCTGGCCCTAGCGTTTTTATCTGTAATGAATGTATCGAGCTTTGCATGGATATTTGTTATGATGAAGGATACATTTCAAGCGAGCTTGATCGCGTTGGCAAACTTAAACCAGAAGATTGGCAAACCGAAAAAAGAAAGAAATTAACTGGTCAAGCCGCGCTAGAAAATGATCTGCAAGCTTTAGAAGAAAATTTAAATAATTATAAAAAGGCATTTAAAGTAGAGCAAAAAAATCATAAGGTTGATTATTCAAAACTATCGGTTCTTGCGCGTAAAATAGACGAACAAGAGGGAAAAATTGAACAGAAAAAACACCAAATTGAGAACTGTCCTCAAGAGCCAGCGCAAGTTATCAAAAAACCAAAATAAAAAAGGGGAGCACCAGCTCCCCTTTTTGCATATCTAAAGCATGAAAAAATTATTTCTTCTTCTTCGGCTCTTCGCCGGGGCGGCTGGTCAGCACATGATCAACCAAGCCATATTTTTGCGCTTCATCCGCATTCAAGAAGTTATCACGGTCAGTATCTTTTTCTAGCGTTTCTAGCTTTTGGCCCGTGTGCTCCGCCATCAGGGTGTTGAGCTTTTTCTTTAATTCCAAAATCTCTTTAGCGTGAATTGCAATATCCGACGCCTGACCCTGAAAACCGCCCAACGGTTGGTGAATCATCACGCGGGCATTGCCC
>CALFWJ010000142.1 GCA_937928525.1 uncultured Alphaproteobacteria bacterium
CTAAGCTTGGCCTTAACGCGCCAATTTATGTGCCCACCTCGGCCTATGGCCACTTTGGCCGCCAAGAATTCTCATGGGAGAAAACAGATTTAGTTACGGCTCTCCGCGCGTAAATAAATTAAAAAAAAATAAAGAAATGCCACAAAAAAGCAGCCCAAAAGCTACTTTTTCATTATTTAGTTAAGCGGTTAAATGCCTGTTATTTTACGGCGAATATCTCGCGCGCCTTCTTGGCTAATGCCAACGCCTTCACCAGGGGTAATGCAATGAGTACCGCCACCAACGCGAACATTATGGCCGTTACCAGAATTCATATAAGTTACTTCACGTTCCATAGTCTTCTCCTTCCAGAGGGTTAAGCGTCATTAAATTTAAATCGACGCAGTTAAAAAACAAAGTGCTTCAGCCTATCAAGCTATGTGAATAAGTATGCATAAAAACAGCGCGGCCGTCAAGTCGCGCTGATATATGTCTATGATTGTTAAAACTGTATTTTTCCGCTCTTGACAAAAACGCCTGTTGATTGAACGCGTACCAACAAACCAATGCTTTCTAGCTGTTCAGCTAACTTCTCAAGCGCGGCATAAGGCAAAGATATTTCATGAAAACCACGTGGGTTTTGCATGACTTCAATCTCGTCAGCAGCGCGCTCAATTTCAGCGCCGGTTGCGTTTGTGCGTGTGTCGCCGTAGTGATATGGCATGATGTTTCTCCTTAAGTTACAAACAAACTGTACACTAAGTTTTAAAATAAGCAATAAAAAACGACGCATCAAGCGCCGTTTATAAACAGATAAAAACCTACCCCTGCGCCTTGCTCACAGTCTCATACGCGGTCTCAAGCGCCTTGCGCATAAACTTAAAGTTACGGCCGCCCTCAATGCGCTCACCGTTAATAAAGAAGGCAGGCGTACCCCGCACGCGCAGCACCTCGGTCGCAACGCGCTTCATGGCCAGCACTTCTTTCGTGAGGGCAGCGTCGGCGGCGCAGGCGTCAAATTCCTCGGCAGAAATACCAGCGAGGCGTGCAATTTTCTTCACTTCCGCAAGCGGATTCTCAGATTTCATCCACTGCTCTTGCGATTTGAAGTAAGCGCCAGAAACGGCCTCGAATTGCTCAGGCGGAACGCAACGGTTAATCTTAGAAATATACACGGCGGCATCATCCCACGGCAGAGCGCGCAGCACCCATTTAACTTTGCCCGTGTCAATATATTCAGTCTTCAATTTAGGGTACACCTCGTTATGGAAGTTCGCGCAGTGCGGACACGTCATAGAGGCATATTCAATAACGGTTACCGGCGCGTTAGGATCACCCACTAAACGGTCATTATCCTGAATGTGCAAGGCTAGTGGTAGGTTTTCAGGTTTAAAACTGGCTTGCGCTAGCTGAATATCAGTGCTGGTGGCTTCCTCAGCCATGGCGTCTAGCTTTTCGGTAGTTTCGGCTTCTGCCATAGCTAGTTTATCTTGAATTGTCGCGCCAACACTCTGGCCTGTAAGGGTGTAATAACCAGCAAACGCCAGCAGGAGGGCAAATAAAACGCCACCAATAACTTTAATATTCATCATTCTTTATCCTTTTTACTATAAATCTGGGCACCAAGGTTAATCAGTGCGGTTTTTAAATCATTCTGGGGCAGAGTATTACATGTTTTTTCCGCCCACTCAACCGCAGAAGCCGATGGCGCAGGCGCAGGCACTGCTTTTTTAATGGGTGCGGGCAAAATACCTGTCTGGCAGCGTATTTTCTCTACGGCTGTGTGCCCCAAAAAACCGTTAGCGCGTTGAACAATAATGGGCGCGGCCAGCAAAAGCTCTTGCTTGGCAGAATCAGACGCCACGGTCAGAGTTAAAACACCAGCGTAACTTAGTTTTGTGGGGAGGGCGAGGGTGGCATATTCTGGGCAAACTTTATCCCAGTGCAAAATAAGTTGCCCCGCCTGAAAACCACGTTTTTGCGTACTGGTTTTTAATTGTTTGGGCAAAAGGCGCGCCATGCCCACCGCATCGCGGTAGCGCCGTTCAGGTTTTTTAATAGCAGGCGTTTTTAACTTAAGCGCTTGCTTTTTTTGTGGCTTTTTTGGTTGCATTTCTTTTGGCATAACGGCACTTTAGCACAGTATGAAAAAGCAAGATATTCCCAAGTTCAGAGAAGTATTACTTAGCCATTACGCCACCCACAAGCGGGATTTACCATGGCGCGATGAAGGTAGGACGCCTTACCAAATTTGGCTGTCCGAAATTATGTTGCAGCAAACCACTGTTGCTACCGTAGTAGATTATTATACTCGTTTCTTAGCACAATTCCCAACTGTAGAAGATTTAGCAAACGCCAGTGAAGACGATGTTTTTCACCTCTGGCAAGGGCTTGGATATTATAGCCGCGCGCGCAATTTACACAAATGCGCCAAGCTGTTGGTGGCCGAATATGGCGGCGCATTCCCGAGAGAAGAGGGGGAGCTGCTAAAGCTCCCCGGCATTGGGCCCTACACCGCGGCCGCCGTAGCCAGCATGGCATTTCATGTGCCCGCAACAGTGGTGGACGGCAACGTGGAGCGTGTTATTAGCCGCTTGTATAAAACCGAAACCGCACTCCCTGCCGCCAAACTAGAGCTCACGGCGTTAGCAAAAAAACTCTCCGACCCTGCGCACCCTGCCGCTTACAGCAATGCAATTATGGATTTCGGCGCCACTGTCTGCACGCCCAAAAAACCATTGTGCCTCACGTGCCCTTTGCAGCCATTTTGCGCCAGCAGTACACCAGAAGTTGCGCTTGATTACCCCAAAAAAATTGCCAAAACCAAAAAACCAGAACGCGTTGGCGAAGTGTTTGTCATCACCGACAAAAACGGTGATTTACTCTTAAATAAACGCCCAAACACAGGTCTGCTTGGCGGCCTGTACGCGCTCCCCTCCCGTGGGTGGGATAAACAAGACGACCCCTTACCCCCCCGTTTAGGTTATACCGACGCCGGCACAATCACCCACGTGTTTACGCACTTTAAACTCACGCTAGAAGTCTGCACCGCCACCATTGCAGGCACGCACCCCCAAGGGCAGGGGCACGCCCCCGATAATTTACCGCCCATACCAACCTTAATGCGCAAGGTGTTGTTGGCAGCAAAAAAGCAGCCCTAGGGCTGCTTTAAAGGGCGGTTAAGCCCCTTTAATTTTTTTTGCATTCAGTTTTAGCTGAGAAGTGGTACGAGCAGGAATAATGACACATATTTCCAAATACTCTCTATACTCCGCACCTATTTGGTTATACCAATGCTCTTGACGGTAAGGCAGTATTTTTATGTCAAGTTCCTGAGCAAGATTTACCAAGCGTTTTTCTTGACCAGTAATTGGATAATATTCATCAAAAGATATTTTGACCTGCCGTTCCCAAGTTGAGCAGTTAAAAAACAAAAGAAGCTTTTCTAAGAAGTTACTTTTTATGGCATTACGAATTTTAGCTTCAATAGAGTTTAAGAATTGTGCGTGGCTGGACATATAGGTTCTCCATAATAAAAAGATAGGTAATTCAATTTCTCAAAGATACGTATACGCCATAACCAACAAAAAATCAAAAAAAACTTGCACAACAAAAAAAGAAACCTTATGTTGCAAGTGTGGAAAGCAGTGATTCAGCTGCCAGAAACAAAACCACTGCCAAACGTTAGATATATGGGCCAAGCCCATTTTTTAATGCCTAAACCAGAAAAACAGACGAACCAAAGACAAGCAAATATGACGCTCATCGACACCATAACCGCTATCGCCAAACCCATCATCGCCGATAAAAACCTTACATTAGCAGGTATCCGCATAAACACAGAAAAAGGCACTGTGGTGCAAGTTCTGTTAGAAAACTCAGACGGCAGCGGCGCTAACGTGGGTGACTGCACACAAGTATCGCGCGAGCTGGGTTACGCCATTGAAGTGGAAGATGCCGTTAAACAAGCCTACACGCTAGAGGTGAGCAGCCCCGGCCTAAACCGTCCGCTATTTGACATGGCGGATGTCACCCGTTTTGTAGGCAAAAACGCTAAAGTAAAACTCTTCACCGAAGTCGCTGACAAAAAAGTGCACACGGGCACCCTTGGCGCGGTAGAGGGTGAAAGCTTTATTCTGCACACCAGCAGTGGTGACGTGACCATCAACCAAGAAGATATCAAGGACGCAAAACTTGCGCCCACCGATCAAGAAATTCAGCAGATTTTAAAGCAAAAAAAGCCTGCTTAATACAAGTTAACAACTAAGTTAAATCAACCGAAGGAAAAATAAAATGACCCTCCAGTACCTCCAAATCGCCGAAGCCGTAGCACGCGAAAAGAACATTGAAAAAGAAGAAATTGTCGTGGTGATGGAGCAAGCCATCCAAATGGCAGCGCGCCGTAAATACGGTATGGACCTTGACATTGCGGCCACGCTAGACCGCATAACGGGCGATGTAACACTTAAAAAATTGGTTAAAGTTGTGCCCATGATTATGGAGCCGTTAAGCCTAGAAGAAATCCGCCTTGCTAACCGTGAAGGCCGTGACCCAGAAATGCGCCCCTCTTGCGACGCCAAAGGCTACCCGCTCAAGCAAAACGCCAGCCAAATTTTGCTCGCCGAAGCCCAAAAGGTAAACCCAGACATTAAGATGGGCGAGTATCTCATGGAAGACCTCCCTGAGTTTGACTTTGGCCGCGTGGCTGCCCAAGCCGCCAAACAAGTGATTATCCAGAAGGTAAAAGACGTAGAGCGCTCGCGCGAACTAGAAGAATACGCCGACCGCCAAGGCACGGTGGTTAGCGGTATTGTTAAACGCGTTGATAACCGTGGCGCCTTGGTTGACCTTGGTGGCGCAGAAGCCTTTATGCCCCGTGAAGAAATTATCCAGCGCGAACAGTTCAACATGAACGACCGCGTGCGTGGCTATATTTATAAAGTAGAAGAAAGCCGCCGCGGCGCGCAAATCTTCCTTTCGCGCACTCACCCGCAATACTTGGTAGAGCTGTTTAAAGAAGAAGTGCCAGAAATTGCTAACGGCACAATCGAAATTATGGGCGCAGCGCGTGACCCAGGCTTCCGCGCTAAAATTGCGGTAAAAAGCTACGACGGTAACCTCGATCCCGTCGGTGCTTGCGTGGGTATCCGTGGTGTGCGCGTGCAAGCCGTAACCGCAGAACTTCAAGGCGAGCGCGTCGACATTATCAACTGGACACCAGATGCCGCAAGCTTTTTGGTTAAAGCCATGCAGCCTGCAACCGTCACTAAAGTAGTGGTAGACGAAGACGACAACCGCATTGAAGTTGTGGTACCAGAAGACAATCTAAGCCTCGCCATTGGCCGCCGCGGTCAAAACGTGCGTCTGGCGTCTATGCTCACAGGGTGGGATATTGACGTGATGACCGAAGCGGAAGAATCTGAGCGCCGTGCCCAAGAAATGGCAACGCTATCTAAGCACATCATCGATAACCTCGACGTGGACGACGTGCTCGCCCGCCTCCTTATCGGTGAAGGTTTCCGTAGCGTCGACGACCTCCTTAAAGTCAGCGCCGAAGAGCTTGGTCAGGTAGAAGGCTTGAACGCTGAAATCGCGGAAGAGCTTCAATCA
>CALFWJ010000143.1 GCA_937928525.1 uncultured Alphaproteobacteria bacterium
CCAAATGGCATTGTGTTTGGTGAGAACAGCCGTGTTGATGTTGGTGGTTTGGTGGCGACGACTTCTGGCTTAGATAGTTTTGATACGGCGGCGGGGCGGCTTGAATTTTCTGGCAATGGTGCAGCGGCGCAGATTATTAACAACGGTACAATTACGGCAGCTGACAGTGGTTTAGTGGCGTTGGTTGCGCCTACCGTACAAAATAACGGCACAATTACGGCTCGGTTAGGTAAGGTACAATTGCAGGGTGCTGAGAACTTTACGGTTGATTTATATGGTGACCAATTGATTACGTTAAGCACGGCTGAAAATTCTGCCCTTGCGGCTGCGATTGCAGAAAACAGCGGTACGATTTCGGCGAGTGGTGGCTACATTGGTATTTCGGCGGCGCAGGCCACTGATGCATTAAATAACGTGGTAAACATGGCAGGTGTTCTGGAAGCCAATACGGTTAATACGCAAAACGGGCGCATTATTTTAGGGGCTGCGGGCGGTGTGACTAACTTTAGTGGCTCGGCGATAGCGGATAGTGGCGTAATTAGAATTGGTGGCGGTTGGCAGGGTGGTGAACAGGATGTTATCCCCGGTATTGTGAACAGTGAGAACACATTTGCTTCTGGCTTTGTGGATGTGAGTGGCGCAGGCGCTAACGATGCAGGTTCAGCTGTTATTTGGGCCGATAATCGCACTGAGTTTAGCGGCACTATTTTGGCACAAGGTGGTGCGCTTGGCGGTGATGGGGGTGAGGTTGAGGTTTCTGGTAAGCGCAGTTTAAGTTTTAGTGGTGGGGTTGATACCACCGCGGCTAATGGTGCCGTAGGTAACCTGTTGCTTGATCCTACGAACATTACAATTACCGACGGTGCTGGTGGCGCGGACGACTTAGAAGTAGCTGATGGTGCTGTAACGCAAAGCGATGGCGGAGCTTCTGACTTTGTGATTTCGGAACAGGCGCTAGAAACTTTAGCGGGTGGCACCAATATTAATTTACAAGCGACTAACGATATTACGCTGAATAATTTAAGCGATGATGAATTAAATTTAACCAGTGCAAATAGCGTGGTATTTACAGCCGATGCTGACGCCGATGGCACAGGTGATTTTAATGTATTAGGTGGCACCGATGTCATTAGAACAACGGGCGCGCGGGTAACAATTAGTGGTGCGAATGTTCGTGTTTCTAATATTAATACTACGGGCGGTGTGGGCGGCGATATTACGCTGTTTTCTACCAATAGCGGCAATGTTGTTTTGCTGGGTGATTTAACGACACAGCAGGGTAATATTTTAATTAGCGATACGGCTCTCTTAAATGGAGATATTGCCCTAGATACCGGCGATGGCGCAGGCAATGTTATTTTTGGTGATAGTTTAAGTGGCGCACAGGCTTTAACCATTAATGCAGGCGGTAGTGGCAATATTGAATTTGGCACGATTGATATTGGCACACTTGGGTTTTTAGGCGGTAACACCGTAACGCTCAATGGCAATGTGACCACAGATAATGCGCTAGACTTTACAGGGCTTTCTGGCATTACAATTACAGACAATTTAATTATTAGAGCTGATGATGGCTCTTCGCGGGCGGATGTTACTTTTTCTGCTGCCAACTTAATTAATGGTGCGTTTGATTTAGATATTATTGGTAGCCGTGTGTCGCTTGATGAGGTGGGAAATGTGAATCCGTTAACATCGCTTACTATTGACGCCTCGACCAGTATTGATTTGAACGATGACATTACGACCGTAGGCGTGCAGAGCTTTACGGGTAATACATCTTTGAATGGTACTTTAGCGACAACGAATGCAAATATTACGTTGGCGAATAACTTAACATTAAATGGCAATAGCGCGATTAATACGGGTGGTGGTGCTGGCGATATTAATATTGGCGGTATTATTAACGGCAATACGGTTGGTGGAGAATCTTTGACTTTAAGCGCTGGTACAGGTGATGTGGCTGTTGTTGGTTCGGCGGGAGCGACTACAGCTTTAAATAGCTTAACCGCAACGGGGACTAACCTAACCTTTAATGGCGTAGAAACAACCTTAGACCAAACCTATAACGGCCTGACAACTATTGGCGGCACTTTTAGTAATGCTAGCGGTGATATTACGTTTAATAACGCCGTAACGTTAAATAACAATTTAACCCTAGACACCAGCATTGGTGATGGAAACGTGACGTTTGTTGATACGTTGGATGGTGGTTTTAATCTTTCTGCTATTACGGGTGCTGGGCAGGTTGCGCTGCAAGGTGTGACGGGTGGTATTTCGCCTTTAAATCAAGTTACTTTAAGTGGTAACGGGGTCGCATTAAACACCATTACGACTCTATTAGGCCAAAGTTTTAGCGGTGCATTAACCCTAAACGGAGACATTACTGTTGCGAGTGGCGGCATTGAACTTACGGGGAATGTTACGCTGGGGTCGGACAGTGTTTTAACCGCTGGAGGAGCGCTTGGGGACGACATTACCATTACCGGTTCACTGGTTGGTGATAATACGTTAGAGCTTATTGCGGGTGCGGCTGATTTAAATTTAAACGGTATTGATATTGATACTTTGCTGTTAACGAGTGGCAATACGCTGACTGCTGGCGGCAGTATTTTAACTGATACGGCGCTTGATTTTACTAACTTAGGCACTCTTAATATTGCGACTGCTGCAAATATTCAGGCGTTTGACGGCACTGTGGCATCTGATATTTTATTAGATACAGGTAATGTTTTAGCTGGTGGTGGCGACCTCACTCTGCTTGGTCGTAATATTGGCTTATTTGCTGTAACGGGTGTGAACAACCTAGATATTACGAGCCAAGATGGTGGTATTGTGACATTAAATAACTCGATTGCAACAACGGGTAGCCAAACCTTTACGGGCGATGTAAGCCTAATTGGTGATTTAACCACCAGCAATGCTGATATTACGTTTAATGATAATTTAGCTTTAAATACAGCATCGACTTTAAGTACGTCTAATGGTGATATTACGATATTAGGTACTACTGATGGTGCGCAAGATTTAGTACTAAATGCAGGCGCAGGTGATGTATTGGTGCAAGACGCGGTGGGTGGTAATACAGCCGTAACTAACTTTAGTGCGCTGGGGACAAATGTAACCCTAGATGATGTGACCAGTACCGGCGGCTTAACTGTAACGGGAAATACTATTTTTAATGGTTTTGCGACCGGTGCTACTGCGCTCACTGTTGTTGGTGATAGTATTGTGGGCGGTGGTGGTTTAGCCACCAGCAATGGCAGTTTAACGCTAGACGGTAATGCAACATTAGTAAATAACGCACAATTGGTGACGGGTGGCAGTGCGGGCGATGACCTAACCGTAACAGGTGATATTACGGGTGACTTTGACCTAGAGTTTGTGGCTGGGCTTGGCGATATTATTCTTGGTGGGAGTGCTGATACCAATGCGCTTACCTTTACCAGTGGCAACGACTTATTGCTCAATGGTAATAGTTATACCAGTGATACAAATTTAGATTTTACCGGATTGCAGCAAGTTTTGTTCACGGGTGATTTAGCCATTACTGCTGATGATGGTGTTACGCGCGGCGATATCACTTTTGGCGCCAATAATCCTATTTTAGGAAACGGAAACTTGAGTATTACGGGTGGCATCTTAACCTTAAACGAAATTGGTGACGGCACACCAGCCAATGACCCTGCGAGCTTAACGGTTGATGGTACCGAAGTTTTCTTACTTGGGGCGGTGCGCACGGGTGGCGCGCAGACCTTTACGAGTTTAGATGGTTTAGCCAATGATTTATCGACCCAGAATGCTGACATTACGATTAAAAGCCCACTTGATTTATTAGCTGATGTAACCATTAGTACGGGTACTGGGGCGGGGAATATTCTCTTCCAGGATATTGTAGATGGTGCGTTCTCAATTACTTTAGACGCCGGTACAGGCACCGTAACCAGCCAAGGCACCATTGGCTTAAATACGCCCCTCACCGATGTAACCTTTAACGGAAGTTTAATTACGGTTGAGAACACCATTATTACGACGGGAGTGCAAACTTTTAATGGTCCTCTTGATTTACAAGCTGGCTTAACGACCAACGGTGGCGATATTTTTATTAATGATGTGTTAACTCTGGCTGGTGCAACAACTATTACAACAGGCGAAGGTGTTGGCGGTAATATTACGTTTGCTGCCGATGTAAACGACACAAACCCCTTAGGGCTCATTGCAGGAACAGGTGATATTACATTTTTAGCAGGTGCAGGTAATATAAACCGTTTATCTGATTTTGTGATTACCAGCGCTAATGATGTAACTTTTGCACAAGGTTTATTTACCAATAGCTACACCCAAACAACAGGTACGGGTGATGTGAACTTTGGTACTTCACCAGGATTAGACAGCCTTGGTGATGTTATTATTTCAGGTGTAGCAAATGTTGCCGGAACAATTAGAGGGGATGACGTGTTGTTAAACCCTATTGGTAGCTCGGTGGGAACGATATTTGCGAACTCGTTAGTTCTTGGTGGCGGCAGCAGCAACTTACAAGGTATTATAAATAACGAAACGGGCCGTGATGGTGCGCGGGAAATTAACTTTTTACAATTTACCGGCGGGCCACACATTTTTAATGGCTTCACGCTACCGTTAGTGGGTGATTTGGCTGCACCGCAAACCTTTGTGACCACCGCGTTGATTGATAAAGCTACGCCAAGTGGAGTTACTTTAGATGTAACTGCGGAAACTCGCCGCAGTATTAACCCGTTTACCACTAGCTTTAGCTTATTTACCACGGAGCAAAATTTAGCGACAATTGATACAGACGTTTTAACGCCGTTTTGGCATTATTATCTAGACGATGATGAGCTTCTGACCTTAAACTAAGGTGAATAATAACAAGTAGTACTCTTATTTTATGGCGAAGCAACATACTATTCCGCCCATTAACACGGCCATGATTGATAAAATCATGCGCAACTATAACCGCATGAAAGACAAGCTCGGCTTACGCATTCATGTGCATAACCCTGAGCATTTAGTTGAAGGTCAGATTTTTTTATATAACCACTTTGCACGCTTTGAGACCGTTATCCCCCACTATATTAACCACCAGTTAGCTGGTGCTTACACACGTACGATTGCAGACAAAGGCTTATTTGGTGTGAACAAAAAGCTAACCAATATCATGCTAGAGGGTGGCGCCGTCCCTAATAACCAAGAAGGACTTTTGCCGTTTTTGGCAGCTGAAGTTTTACGCGGAAACAAAATTGTTATTTTCCCGGAAGGCGGGATTGTTAAATCTCGGAAGGTGTTTGACGATGAAGGTAATTACAGTGTGTGGTCGGGTAAAGCGGGAACGTTCAGGAAGCACCATAAGGGCGCAGCTGTATTAGCACTCACGCTGGATTTATTCAAACAACGTATTTTGGGTTTATTTGAAGATAAAGACCATGAACGCCTAGAGCGTTGGCGTACCAGCTTAGAGTTAAGTACGCTAGATGAACTGCGTGCGGCAGCTGAAAAACCAACCTTGATTGTGCCGGGTAATATTACTTTCTACCCGATTAGAATTAGCGATAATTTTGTGTCACGGATTTTAACCAAGCTGAAAAAAGACATCCCTGATGCTGTAGTGGAAGAAGCGATTATTGAGGGAAATATTCTGTTTAAAGATACAGATATGACCATACGGTACTCTAGCCCGATTAAACTACATAAACAACT
The DNA here is from genome assembly GCA_937928525.1 of uncultured Alphaproteobacteria bacterium. Taxonomy (GTDB): domain Bacteria; phylum Pseudomonadota; class Alphaproteobacteria; order UBA2136; family UBA6156; genus CALFWJ01. The sequence continues at coordinate 5,713 of CALFWJ010000143.1, forward strand.
TAGCTGGGCTGAGCAGGCGTTATTGAAGCGCCACTTCTTGCACAATGTTAAAAGCTTGAACGAGTTATTTGCCATTAACCGTACCGCTAAAACGTGGCCAGAAAAATTCTTGATGCGGTTTATGAGCCGCGAAACCGACAAGATTAGAGACCAATATATGGCCGGGCTTTATCAGGGCATTACCATTAACTTAAGCCATGTGGCCAGCCGCTTGATGTTGACGCTGTATGAAGACGGTGTGCGGCAAATTAACCGCGAAGAATTTTCACGCATGGTATATTTGACAATTAAACACTTACAAAACTCTGAGAGTGTGCACGCGCATACCTCTATTGCTTGGCCGCATTTCTATCGTGAACTTTTGCAGTGCCGCACCCCCGACCTTAAACAGTTTTTAGCAACGTGTGTTAAAGCGGAACTTTTGAAGAAAATTCATGGCCCTGACCTGTGCAGCAGTAAGTTTGAATTCTTAGAAAAAATGAGCGAAAAGCCTGACCGTAATATGATTCGGCGTAATAATCCTGTATTGGTTTACGCCAACGAGTGCGAGCCTATTACTGCCGTACAGCAGGCAGTAGATGAAGCTATTGCTACGCATAAGTACCTACCTGATGCGCAGCTCGCGGACTATTTATTTGATGATGAGCTCAAAGACTTTACGTATAATCATGGTCGTTTTTCACATTTAGAGAACCACAAAAAATTCCCGTGTCCGTGCATTGAGCCTAAATTAGGTGAACCTTACTTTTTACCCCCTACCGAAGCTGAAACCAGCAAAATTGGTGTTATTTTAGTGCATGGTTTTGTGGGCGCTCCTGTACAATTACGGGCATTTGGTGAACACCTAAACCGCAAAGGGCACGCCGTAGTGGGTGTGCGTTTGCCCGGCCATGGCACCAGCATGCACGACTTACAAACCCGTAGCCGCACTGAATGGGTGAATAGCGTTAAAACGGCGTATAAAACCATTGCACCAAGTTGCGATAAGGTTGTTATTGTTGGCTTTTCTACCGGCGGTGTGGTCAGCGCACTTATGGCGGCAGAAGCCGCAGAAAACCCATTGGCTTACGCAAAGCTTAAGGGGCTTGTGTTTGCATCGGCGCCTGTAGGTGTGCAAGATAAAAATATGCATATTCTACCTATTATTCAGGCTATTAATAATATTGGTGAGCGCATTCCGTTTTATAAACGTAAGCCGTTACCGTTTTACAAATATGACCCAAGTAACCCGCATTTTCAGTACCCCTTTATGCCCGTAAATGCTATTAACGAGCTGCGCCTCAGCATTAAAGGCATGCAGCGCGCGCTGACATCTGTGACGTTGCCAACACTTATTTTGCAGGGAAAAATTGACCCGACAGTTTTACCAAATAGCGCTAAGAGAATTCAATCTAAACTTGGGAGTGACCAAAAAGATTTACATATGATTGATACTGATCAACATGATCTGATTGGTAAAAATGTGGGGCCAACTTGGCAGTTGATTGAAGACTTTATGGACGGATTGTAGACAGAGTGGTTGGTTTTTGTTAAAGTGAGTTAAATTTTGACTCACCTTACCGTTTCTTGAAGGGAACTTTAATATGGAATTTTTTGTTCAATACCTTTTTGTAGCTGGCTGTATTCTTGCTTACTTTACACCTGCATTTAGTGCAAAAAATGGTAATATGGTTTTTGCCTTTATATTTGCTTGTTTGTTTGTAAGCCTTAGCTATCATATTTCTGAAGATGTTCTTACCACTGTGTTTGTATCTTGTATTATTTGTACGCCTTGCGGATTAATTTTTGCTGATTAGATAAAAACCGCCTCTAGATAGAGGCGGTTTTTGTTTGCAGCTTTGATTGAGGGTGCTATGCTTTTGAATATGAATAAAAAGAATAATATGCCTTGGTTGGCGGAATATCCGCCCCATATTGATGCTGCAACGCGGGCGCGGTTTAACCCCGTTCTTCAGCCTGTCCATTTACTGTTTGAAAATACCGTAGCACGCACGCCAGATGCCCCTGCCCTAAGCTTTATGGGCCGCACACAAACTTATGCTGAACTTAATAATACTGTGCAGTATTTGGCTTGTGGGTTGCAAAAAATGGGCGTTAAAAAGGGCGACCGCGTGGCGTTGGTTTTGCCTAATACGCCTTACTATGTGGCAGCTTATTATGCAGCGCTTAAGGTGGGTGCTACGGTGGTGAACACCAATCCGCTTTATACCGAAGATGAATTAAAGCATATTTTTAAAGACAGCAAACCCAAGCTTATTTTTACACTGGATGTGAACAGTATTGCGCCCAAAGTGGTGGCGGCGTGCCCTAACAAGACACGCATTATTTTATGCCCACTCGCGGCGGCACTACCGACTGTTAAGCGCGGCTTGTTCACTCTGCTTAAGTGGCGCGAAATATATAAAAACCACCACCTCAGTGTTTTTGATGATGTTTTACAGAATGCAGGCACCCCAAAAACAGTGGTGATAAAGCCAGAAGAAGACGTAGCGCTGCTGCAATATACGGGCGGTACAACAGGGCGGCCAAAGGGTGCGATGCTCACGCATGCGAATATTACGGCGCAGACGGCGCAAGTAGCCACTTGGTTAGGCCCACGCGAAAATGAAGAAGCGCATGTTTATGCGGCGGTGATTCCCTTCTTTCATGTGCTGGCAATGACGGCATGTTTGAATTTACCGATTTCGACGGGAGCGCACATTGTGATGCTACCGCGGTTTGAAATGGTGCCACTGCTTAAGCTGATTATGCAGTACAAAGTGACTATTTTCCCGGCTGTACCGACTTTATTTAAAGCAATTAACCATTATCCACGCCTGAAAAAATATGTACTCACCAGTTTGGAGTTTTGTATTAGCGGCGGTGCGCCTCTGCCCGCACGAACTAAGAAAAATTTTGAAGCATTAACAGGTGCCACGTTAGTAGAAGGATATGGTCTGACTGAGGCTTCACCTGTTTTGGCGTGCAACCCACCGCACAAGGTTGGACCTGAAGTGAGTATTGGTTTGCCGTTACCTGGCACTAAGCTTTCCATTCGGGATCCTGAAAACACCAAAAAAGAAATAAAATTAGGCGATATTGGTGAAATTTGCGGTCAGGGGCCGCAGATCATGAAAGGCTATTGGCAAAACGAGGATGCAACCAAAGAAACCATTCAGCACGGCTGGTTAAAAACAGGAGATTTAGGGCGCACCGACAAAACGGGATATTTTTACATCACAGACCGCTTAAAAGATGTGATTTTGGTGAACGGGTATAACGTTTATCCAACTCAGATTGAAACAGCACTGTATAAGCTGGATGCGGTTGCTGACGCTTTAGTTATTGGCAAACTTGATGAGAAAAAAGGCGAAGTACCACATGCTTATGTGATGTTAAAAGCTGGCGTAGAGGTTGCTGAGAATGATATTCTTGACAGATTGAAGCAACACCTTAATCCACTAGAGCGTCCTGTGGCTGTTCACTTTAGAGATGAACTTCCTAAAACGTTAATTGGCAAACCTTGCCGCAAAACGCTCCGTGAAGAAGAATTGGCAAAAACGCCAGCCCACAAATAAAAATAAAAAGGCCTTATTATGTCTACTCCTGAAACTACTGCTGTTATTGTTGGTTACGCACGCACGCCGTTTACACCTGCCTATAGAGGTGACCTTAAAACCACCCGCGCAGACGATATGACCGCACAGGTCATTAAAGGCCTGATTAAAAAAACTAAGATTAAAACCGACGACATTGAAGACCTAATTTTAGGCTGTGCCTTCCCTGAAGGTGAACAAGGTTTTAACCCTGCGCGCCTCATTACCTTTTTGGCTGACCTGCCGCGCAGTGTTGGTGGCGTAACCCTTAACCGTTTTTGTGGCTCTTCGATGCAGTCGATTCATTACGCAGCCGGTAATATTGCTAGCGGTATGGGCGAGGTCTTTTTATGTGCAGGGATGGAGCAGATGTCTCATATCCCGATGTCTGGCTTTAACCCGATGCCAAACCCTGAACTTCAGGCCGCTATGCCTGCTGCCTACATGGGGATGGGTGAAACTGCTGAAAACGTAGTGAACAAATATAAAATTGATCGCGAAGACATGGATAAGTTTGCGTTTGATAGCCAACAAAAGGCAGCTAAAGCACAACGCGCTGGCGCATTTAAAGACGAGATTATTCCGACGTTTAAC
>CALFWJ010000144.1 GCA_937928525.1 uncultured Alphaproteobacteria bacterium
CCCGACCAAATCGGGGAGCAACTCCCGTATTTTGAGTTCTGCGACGACGAATCCGACCCCCTCTACCGCGCCCACATCCTGCAAGACGGCGGCTTCGGCATCGCCTGGAAAACCCCCGTCCCTCCTAGCTACAGCTACGACAGCGGCCACAACATCACCAACCAAGAGTTCCGCACCTTCCTCGAGAGCCTCCCCGCCGAGTACGAAGCTCAAGTCGCTATCGTCAGCCACAACAACCTCATGGATAAAATGAAGCTGTATCTGGGCGAAAAACCTAGCGACGAACGCGCCCAGCTTATGCGCCACACACGGGCCGAAAAAATCCTCGAAAGCGGTTTTGGCGGCTATAAAGTGAGCGAAAAAGGCTACTCTATGCTCCGCGACAGCTACATGGTCATCACTCTGCGCGGCCCCGAACAAACCGAGAATTTAGGCCTGTTTAAAAGCGTCGCTGAAGGCCTCTACCAAGTCGCCGCAACACTTATGTCTATGGTGGGTCTTAACGCCTCTCACTTTTTCGATGATATCCTCACCACGCTCACAAAAACGGCGCTCGCAGACTTCCGCGAAGTCCTCATGGGCACCGAAAACACCCTCAACGGCATGTTCACGCTGCAACGCATGGACCCCCGCGACATCAAAGAACACTACTGGACCACCTACTGCCCAAGCTACCGCGACATGGGGCAAAAAGTTACATTCGACCCCAACACCAAGCTCAACGACCAAATCTTTCCGCTCCCCATCGAGAACAACCACGACATTGTCAAAATCGGGAATGACTACCACGGAACCGTCATGCTGGCCATGATGCCCGACGCCGTCGACGCAGATTATCTCGGCATTATCCGCCGTACCCTCGTTAGTCAATGCACTGTCTTCTGTAACTTCCTGCAACCCAACCAAACCCTCGAGAAAATTAAACTCACCCTCGGCGCCGAAGTCCGTAAACGCGTTGCCAGCGCCCTCAACCGCGAAGAAGCAGACATCTACGCGCAAGAAGCCTCCCAAGTCCGCACCCGCCTGTTCGAAGGCCGCCGCATCATGTACGCCATGGTGGGCGTTATCGTGCATGGCCGTAGCCGCAAAGAAGTAGAAGAGCGCATGCTCCGCATCAACTCTAACTTTAAAAAACTCAGCGTGGTTCCCGACATGGAGAAATCCATGGCGCTCCAAGCCATCAGTTACAGCTGGCCACTCGTCTTCCGCAATAAATTCACCAAACCCTTTGCCCGCTCACGTCGTGTTCTCAGCGACGACATCACCGACATGCTCCCCATGCACGGTAACTGGGGCGGCCACGGCCTGCCGGGCACGCAGTACGAAAGCAACAAACCCCAATCTCTCTACGTTAACCGCGACGGCGAAGTCACATTCTTCGACCACACATCGCCAGATTTTGTCAACTGGCACTACGCCATAACAGGGACCTCAGGTAGCGGTAAATCATTCGCCGTGGTTGACCTTACATTGCAGCTTTTCAGTGCGGGCATCGACAAACAATTCTTGATGACCATCAAAGACGACTACGACCGCTTCGCCGAAACCATGGGCAAGCTCATTATTGTAGATTTAGACAGAAAAGATTTTTGCATCAACCCCTTCACGGGCGAAATCAGCAAAAACCGCCTCCAACAATGGAGCGCCTCAATCGAACTCATGATTCAACGTGGTAACTTTGAAACGTCACGGATTGAAAGCCGCCTCATCGAACAAATCGCCGCCTACGCCTACGACGTCGTGCCAGAAGACGATGTCCTTCGCCCAACTTGGATTCGTGAAGCCTTCTACAAATTCCCCTACGCGGACGAAGAACAACGCGAAGCCGGCATGCAAATGGCGCAAGAAATCGGCTCCTACTGTAGCGACGGCATCTACGGTCACATGTTCGACGGCATGCCCAGCATCACAGCGGCCGACAAACTCGTCGTCTTCAACCTGCAAAACGTCCTCAACGAAAAAATCTCCGACGTCATCATCAACGCCATTTTCACCATGCTGGATAACATCATGTACACGGGCGACCGCAGCGAGAAAAAACACCTACTGGTCGACGAAATGATTAGCATGATTAGTTCTAAGGGCGGAGAAGCCGTCGCTAACCAAATCAAACGCGCCTTCCGCACTTACCGCTCTCTCAATTGCATGTGTGGTATCGCCAGCCAGAACGAAGAAGACTTAAGCACTGAGGTTGGCCAAGCCATTATTGGTAACATCACCAAACGGATTATCCTTAAACCCCGCCGCGAAATGGTACCAATGTTAATGGAAACCTTAGGCCTGAAGTCAGATAGACACGAGCAAAATGTATTAAGCCTCGACACCAAACCCGGATTCTTCTCCGAGTTTTACCTCATGTCCCCTCACGGCGAAGTGATTTGCCGACTCATCCCCGACAAACTCACCTATTCCCTCGCCACCACAACCCCCGACGATGTGGTTGAAATTGAACGCTTCCGTCAAGAAAATGGTGGCGACTGGTGGGCCGCTGCGGTACAATTTGCCCAGACGTATCCACACGGGGTACGCGCGGCCAAGGCCGCCCAAGCAGCCGCCCAGCACAAGCGCTAACCCGTTAAAATGCACAAGGCAAAACTTGGAAAAATATAACGTTTACAAAAGGTTAAAGCAAATATAGGCACATGGTTCTCAAACGGAAACTCCCCTCCCGTAGCAACCCAGACGCCCCCAAAAATGCGGGCGATGTCAACACGTCTCCAGACCTCAGCACTACCGATTTTTCAGCCAAACCCACCAAGAACACGCAAGCTGACCAAAACGTAAGCACAAAAGATAATACCGATTCCTTCACCGCCGACGCGCTCAAAGAAGCTGCTGCCGCCATGAAGCAAGAGCTCAGTAACGATGCACCAAAAAATGACCTCTACCTCGACGACCCATTTTCTGATTTACCCACAAGCAATACACCAGCTCCCGCAAACGACAACACCCCAATGCCCGACGTCTTTGCCGACCTAGACGAGATACCTGCCCCCACACCAAAAGCTGAAATAAAAGTAGAGCCAGAACCTGAGCCAACGCCAGAGCCAGAGCCAGAAGTTACAGCAGCGCCCGCGCCAAAACCAGAATCAAAAACCACTCCCGCCACAGAAATCGATCTCTCCAGTGGTGCCAAAATGAAGCGCAACAAACGCAATAAGCGTAAACGCGCGGCCATGGCCACCACTGAGGCGCCACAACCTGAGCGTAGCGCCGAAAAAACTGATAATTCTGCCGCTACAAACACCTTTACTAAAGCCAGTACTGAGCCAACTCCCACCGAGCCAAACGCCAGTACAGCAGACATGGAGCTGGCGGCCCACAATAAACGCGACGAAAAAGACGCTAAAGCCGAAGTAGACCGCGCCTTCAAAGAAATGAGCGGCGACATTCCCGACCCCGCCGAGCAAGAAATCGAAGCCGCCTACCTCAATCCTGCCGAAGTTAACCCAGAATTTTTAGCTAACGCCCCAAAACCTGATGTTGCTGCCCTTGTTGCTGCCGAAATAGCACCTGATAAGCCAGCGCCAGAAGAAATTGCAGTAGAAGCGCCGCTTATCGAAAAACCAGAACCTCAAAAAACACCCACACCAATCGCCGAAGACCCTGCAAGCTTTGAGCTACCGCAATCGTTCTCTTCTTTCTCTACAAACACACAAGAAGACGCACCCGCCACCATAAAAACGCCAGAACCAAAAACAACCGCTGCCCCAGCGCCAAAAATTGACCCCGAGAGCAAGCCTGAAGTAACAGCCTCTAAAGAAGTAGAAGAAACACCACAAGAAATTAAACCAAAGGCTGAAGAAAAGCCCGCACCTACGCCAAGCCTTAGCTCAGACTTTAATTCTCCAGCATCTTTTGCCGAAATTGCCGAAACAGACAAAAAAATCGCCCCCCTACCATGGGAGCAAGAAGCCACCGCCGCCGAAGATGCCCAAAGCGCCGAGAACAGCTGGCAAATCGACACCGCTACGCCTCTCCCACCAGCACCCGATATTTACGCACCCACCGATGAAAATACCATCGCCTCTGCCGTCCAAATCGCTGCCGAAAATGGCGACACACCAGCGCAATCTTCTGCAACGGTCAAAACTGCCCCAAATACGTCAGAAATGCCCAACTCAGCCCCTGATTTGGCCCAAATTGACCCAAAAACAGACACTTCTGACACAAATAAGCCCAAATTGGGCAATCTCCCGCTCGCCTTTCTCCAAAACAAAAACAATCCAGAAGATAGCAAATCTACGCCACCAGAACTTCCCGGCGGCACAGGCAAGTCCACAGCCATAACGCCCAAAAAACCCTTTAACTTCAAAGCGGTAGGCATGCTTGCCGCAGCCGCAATCATCCTTTTTGTCGGCGCCAAACTTATCGGCAGCAAAGATGAAACCCAAGAGCGCGTCGCCCGGTTCACTGGCGCCCTCGATAATGCCCCCAAAACCGTTACTGACAATCAAAAACCAAGTCTTCAACCCGAACGTGTGGTTACTAGTAGCGAACTTGATAAGCTCAACAAAGAACTAGAAGAAGACCTTGCTTTATTAAGCCCTCCAACCACTCAAAACCCAACACCCAATTCACAAATAGCCTTTGTTGACGTCACAAAAGAAGAAGCAAACCAACCCATAATGGCGGATAAAGACGCGCCTCTCCCCGGTGAGCAAGGTTTTGTGGCTTCTCTTCAAAACGCTATTAAAAATGAACGCCAAAAACAAGGCCAACCCACAGACAAACCAACACAGAACAAAACTGTAGCCGCAACGCCAGAAGACCGTTTAGAAGAAAGCAAAGACCTGCAACAACAAGTAGAAGACGAACTTGCGGCCTACCGCCAAGCCCTTGCACAATCTAACCCCAATTTACCTGTAAAGCCGAATGACTTTTTTGCTTCAGTTAACGAGAATGGCGTACTTCTTCCGCCTAAAGCTAAATCACCCGCAGGTGCCCGCGGTCTCCCCGCCTCAGAGGTTTACACCGAAAACCCGTACAACCTCCCTGTTATTGCAGAACCAGAAACGGATCCTATTCAAACGGTAAGAACGCTTGATAGCTTTGACGTTGCTATGTTTGAACCACCTAAAAATAAAGTGCGTATTCCGCGCGGATTAAAACCTCGCTTACGTGCCAGTGACTTCCCCGAAATTACTGTCCTCTCGCTTGTGCCTAATAAAGGTATGATTGCCCACACCAATGGCCGCGAAGGCGTGCTCCTTATTGGTGAAGCTTTAGAAGGCTGGGAGCTATTTGCAGTAACAGCGCAGCACGCCGAGTTCCGCTCGGGTCAGCGCAAATTTTATGTTAATGCCGATCAATAAAAACAACTGAAACATCTTAAAGAGAGTTATAAATTATGGAAATCGCAGATCTAGACCGCATCAGACAAATTGGTAGTGAATATGGTTGGTCAGACGCTCAGCTAGAAATGGCTTTAGGTAACGCTATTCGCCTTTGTTACGCCGATAAAAACATGCTCGTAGAAGCTGACGTAAACCTAGAGTTCGGAACCATTGCCGCCCGCCGCCGCAACGGTGACGGCGATCGTGGTGTTTGGATTGATGTTGAATATCCACTTCTGCCTTCTACCAAAGAATTTATTCAGGTCATGGAACTCATGCAGTGGGGTGACGGTGCGCCTGGCCGTATTCTAGAGGGTGAAGTTTCTGGTTTTCGTGATGGTGGTATTATTTACCGCGTGCAAGATAATCTTGTGTTTATCCCCGAAAATTTATTATCCGTCATGGACTTTCATAATAAACCACCGCTTGCTACACGCCAAGTTTTAGCACTATGCAGTAGCTTAGACCCCGTTAGCAAACTGCGTATTGCCACCCGCCGTGGGAAAGAATTTGTAAGCGCTGTCACCGAAGAATATTACCCCGATTGTATTAGCGGTATCTGGATGGGTGCCAGCAACAGCTGGGCCGTTATTCGAATGAACGCCGAAGATATGTCGGCGTGGCTAGAGCAAGGTGGCGTAAACGTAAAACACCTGCAAAATGTGCTGGGCTTACGCCGCATTACGCTTCTCCCTGAAGGTAAAGGTGAGGACGCACAAGAATGCAAAGATAACGAGCTGAAGCACTTTATTAACAACGCCTGGAAAGCTTGTAAAATCGCAGTTATGGAGCCTGATAAGCTGGTTATTCATACCCCGCTAGATAACCAAGACCCACGCAAAATTCGCACCTTTACGAGCATGCTCACTAAAATTGCGCCTGAGCGAGAAGTTGTTTTGTTATAAACAATTCATACAGAAAAAAGCCGCTGAATAGCGGCTTTTTTTATTTTCGCGATAACCACACACTTATAGCAGCCAAGCTACGCCCATCTATGCCATGGCCCAGATTGGCGAAGAGGTGCTCTTCCACATCAAAACCTAGCGCGCGGAGATCGCTTGCTGCGGCCATGCCATCATCTGGACGCACAACATCGTCGTCTTCGCCGTGGAGTATTAATATAGCTGGTTTTTGGCAGGTTTCTACCTCTAATTCTTCTTGCCAGAACATGCGGCCACTATGAGCGATAACACCGCCTAACTTTTGGGGTAGCCGCGGCGCTAAAAACAGAGCCGTCATGGCGCCTTGCGAAAAACCTAAAATGGTGACGTCTTCTGGTGTGAGGCCAAGGGGTAAAATTTTAGTTTCAATATAATGCCAAATCATGCATTGCGCGGCTGCAATACCTTTACGGTCGCGGAAGGTCCAATTTTTGTCGCTAAACCACGCGCGACCACCAAAGTCTAATTCTAACGGTGCATTGGGGCAAAAGTAGGCGGTTTGACCTTGTTTTTCAGTAGGGAGAGATGCTTCTAGAGGCGCAACCAAGCCAAATAAATCATCGCCGTTACTGCCAAAGCCATGCAAACATAAAACCGCCTTGGCGGTTTTTGTGGGGACATGTTGTGGCCCCGTGAGTTTATCTAGTTTACCTAAATCAGACATTAACGAATAGGCACAAATTCGTCGGCTGCCACTTCGTTAGCAGGGCGCACCCACTGGTAGCGATCGTTCAAGAAGATGGTTGCCCAGTTACCAAACACACGGGTATTTTCATCAGTGACGTGGGGGTAAGTCCAGACTAATAATGTTTGCGGAGGTGCAACTACAGCAAGTTCTTTTTCTGGAATATACGCAGGGCGCTCGATACGCGGTTGACTAACTTGGCGGATAATGGGGCGTTGGGTTGCACCGTCACCTGTTGTTGCATCGTTGGCAACAGCAAGAGAGTCATCCATACTCAATGGAAATTCTGGCGGCAAAGCACTGCCGTAGTATTTACAACCACTGGTAAGAAGTAATGCGATAAGTGCGATTTTCTTCATGTTTTTCTTCCCCTATTTTTATCTTATTTTAGCTGTTATTTTTGGTTAATTTCCACCGTCGAATAGGAGTGTCCACGGACTACCTTCTTTACGGAGTTCAGTACCTGATAATAAAACAATGTGAATTTCACGTGTATTATCGATGCGAACAAATGGCAGGACGCGGCTAGCGCGCTCGAGTAGATAATCACGCAGGCTACCTACGGCACTGTTCACACCACCAGCAACTTCAGCACGTGCTTCTTCACCTGTAATGGTGCGCTGGGCTGTGCCATCGCTGTCTACGGTAAAGGTATTCTGATTTTGCTCTACAATGCTAGCAACGCCTGAAGCAAAGTCGGCTAACAGAGCAGCAGCAATACGGCTAGCATCACCTTCATAAAATACGCCTGGTACGCCAATAATACCGTCAACTGCATCAACCACATATCCTGACAAGCTATAAGTTACAGCGCCTTGGTCTGGGTACACACACGTCATACGCGCTGGTTTACCAATCGCACGCTCAGTTGAGATTTCACCTTGGAATTCCATGAGGACAAAGCAACCATCTAGGCTGACGGTGCTGTTTTGAGCAGTGCGGTAGTTTCCTTCTAGGCGGGCAAGAGCTGGAGTTGGCTGTCCACCAACCAAGGCGTCAAAACCGTTAAGCAGGGTTGCACGGATAAACCCAAGCGGCGGTACAAACGGTAGGCGTAAGTCTTCTTCGTTTACGCCATCTTGACCATCAATACGGCTACCACCATTACCTTCAGTACGGCGGTTATTGCCACTAAGTAGGCCGTTTCCTGCACGAGCAACACCACCAAGTAGAGGGTTACCAGCAGCGCCGCCCCCTGCTTGGCTAACGGCTAAAGGGGTTTGAGAAATTCTACTTTTGCGCCGCGGTGTGTTCACTACAGCATCACCACCAATGGCTGCGCCTGTTGGGCTATTCAGTTGAATTTGGCGCATTTCTTCTGCCATTTGGCTAATAATTTCTTTGTCACGCTGTCCTGAGGCTTCCATACTGCGAATTTCAGCGGTAAAGTCGGCAAGCATTTGGCGCATTTCGCGTTGTAGCGTGCTGTTTTGCTCGAGGGCTGAGGTGAGAGCTTGGTCACGCTCTGAGAATTGATTGTTAATGTTATCACGCAGGTCTGAAATTTCACGGCGATTTTGCTCAAACCAGCTTTGCACTAAAGCAGGGCGATCGGTTTCTATACCGCTAAACACAGCACCTTCGGCTGGGGCTGCTGCTTGACGCGCGCTAGCAGTATTAATGCTTTGGCGTTGTTGTGGACCATTACCACCACGGTTAAAAATACCGTACAGAATAAATACAGCTGCAATAAGCAAAATAACTTGCACAGGCAAAGACAACGCTTTAAAGCGCTCAATAGGGCTGGGATTAGGGTTCTCAGCCTTGTTAGTATTGGTGTTTGGATCGTAAGGGTCTGCCATAGGTGTTAGTTTAACCAGCTTAACCTTGATACGCCAGCGTTGTGCCTATAAAGGGGGCGCCAACCGCGTTAAAGCCTTATCCCTCTGTGGTGCGCAAGTCACAACTCTTGTTTTTGGCGGAAAACACGCAAAAAATACTACTCAAATCAGCAATTTTAAGGCATGATGCAGGTATGCCTATAAGAACAAAAAATAGCATTCAATCTACTCTATTTACCACAGCCCTCTTCATGGGTATTTTGGGCTATTCTTATATTGCCTTAGCCCAAGATGGCGGCGCACCGCCCAATCAAAGCGTTGAAAATTTAGGCTTAACCGGCACTGAACGCTCGTATTCTGAGGCGGAAATTCGCATTTTACAAGAGCTAGAAGTACGTCGCGTCGAGCTAGAGCGCCGCAGCCAAGCCCTAGAGCTGCGTGAGCAATTGGTTGACCTCATGGAAGGCCAAATGACTGATAAAATTAACCAACTCACCTCTCTTCGCAACGAACTCCGTACGCTTATGGGGAACATTTCTGGTAAGGAAGATGGCGAGCTGGAACAATTGGCTCAAGTCTATGAAGCTATGAAGCCCGGCGCAGCTGCTACAGTTTTAGATAAATTAGATAACTTTATTGTTTATGATCTCTTCCGGAAAATGAACCCTAAAAAGACAGCCAAAATTATGGAAGCGCTAGACCCCGCCAAAGCCCGCTTTATTAGCGAACTACTGGCCGAACGGATTGATTTACCTACTGCTCCGCAATAATTGCTGCCATATTCTCTTCACGTTATAATTCTTTCATTAAAAAAGACTCCCATAGGCGACCTTTTTATTAAATACGGTGCACCTTCTGGTACATATTCCACACGAGTTTAATATATTTCTTGGCGTGCTTTTGGGTGCCTGAATGATAGCGGCCAACCTTCTTCCACCATGTATTTCCTTCATGGCTGCTGAGGTACTCTACCGCGTAGGTGGCATTTTTATTGGGACTAAGGGCATCGTGCATGCTCGCAAAATTTTCGCCGTGGAAGCGCCAATTGACTTGCATCAAACCCACGTCCATATTTTTATATCCTTGGCGTAAAAGTTTATCGCCAAAGGCAGCGGCGCTGGCTTGATCTTTAAAGCGGCGGGCAAAATTATGGGCACGCACACTTACTTTATCGGTTTCGGCGGCACTCAATACGGCCACACGGGCAGGTTCGGCTTTTATGCGGCCATAGTTTTTGCCAGCCACCACAACATCAAATTTTTTAAAGCCAAGCTTTTGCCAATAGGCAATATCGTTGAGGGCTTTTTGTGGCCCTGTGTAACGCTTTTTTTGTGGGCTGTTAATACCAATGGTGTAGGGCCATGGTAGAATAAACCCTTCTAGCCCCTGCCCTGACTCTACCAAACTCATAGAGTGTAAAAGACCGCGTGGAATGCCGTTTAATTTTTCAATTTGGCTTACCGTGAGCCATGCGTCGCGCGCCACAGCTTCATCGTACGCTAACGCAGGCTTAACTAAGCCCGTTAACAATAGAACAAAAAGTAGTTTCTTCATTTTTTTCTTCCTCCACCCCCTTATGGGTTTTGGTAAAAGTTATTCCTCCCGAATAACTGTCAAAAATTATCTAGCAAATACGAGGTACATTACACCCGTATCACCTTCGCGGCCTTTACTATTTAGGCGCATATTCTCCATACTACCAAAGCGGAGCGTACCCCATTCATCGGTTTGCGGGATGGTAATGCTAGGAATATTCACTTCATTTGGCGCGGGGAATTGATTGCGCGCATGCACAATAACACCTGTGAGCGTGGCGCTCTGCCATACTTCAGCAAGGTCAAACTCTAGGCCTGCACCTGTAAACCAGTTAGGGATAACATAAGTTTCACGCACAACGCCTGGCACATCTACGTCTGAGGCCATAGCACGGATAAAGTCGTGTGGGCCAAACTTCTTTGCCGCTTTACGGGCAATATTATCAATTTGTTCGCCGCTGACAATTTCAAGAAATGCTTTATAGGGTACATCGGTAGTC
>CALFWJ010000145.1 GCA_937928525.1 uncultured Alphaproteobacteria bacterium
CTAAACTGTAATGTGTTCTGCTTTAAAAAAAACCACCTGAGGGTGGTTTTTTATGTGTATTAGAGGGTTAAAATTTCCCAGTTGAAAGTTGTGGTTTGTTCTTTTTGTTTTTTGCGGGGTTTTTTAAGCGGGATGCTGACAATAAGTTTTTGCGCGGGGAGGCGTTGGCCAAGTTTTGGCGCGTGGTCGTAGGTTTGTTGAATGAAGCGGCCTTTTTCGATTTTGAACAGGAGTTTTTTGCCCGTGGGGGCGCGCAACTCGGCTTCGCGTTCGTTCAGCATTTTAAGGGTAACATCGGGGTGGAGGTGGAAGTGGGCAGTGATTTTGTTATGTTGCGCTTTAGTTGTGTGGGCGATGAGTTTATCTTGCCCTTGTAGGGTGCCTTCTGGCGTGAGGGTAAGGGTGCGGGTGTGGGTTAACCCAAGATGTGCATAGCCATTATGGCTACCCGTAGCGGTGTGGGTGAGTTCTTTTTTGGTGTTTTTGTGGCCAGTGATATTCAGGGTAATTTTGGTGGGGCGGCGGCCAACACGGAAGGCGCTCCAGATTTCGCTGCTGTTGGTGCCATTGACATCTAGGGTGTTGTGGGCCTCGGTACTGCGGTAGTGATTACGCGCGGCATGTTGATAGAGATAGGTGCCTTGGTTGGTGAAGATTTTCTCGGTGCCTAAAAAGAGTTCGAAGGCGAGGGTGTCGGCGTGGGCGTGCCCTGGGTTTTCGGTGGGGCCAATGGCGCCAGCATCGAAAAAGATATTAAGGGGAGCGGCGATTTTTTTGGTGCAGGTGAGGCGGGCGTAACCTGCTTCTGGTAGAGCGGTTGGAGTATCGCTGATACCGCCACAGCGTTTAAGCAGGTGGGCAATTTCTTGCTTGGTGAGTGTTTCGCCATCGTTGAAGAGCGGCAGGGTGCCGTCGGGATTTTGGTAACAACCAAGGGCACTTGCCATGCGCTCTAGGATTTCAAAGAGAGCTGGGGGCGGTGTGTGGCCTGCTTTAATGATAAGTGCGTGAACATCAAGAACATCGCGCAGGACTTGTACGTGGTAGCTGGGCGAACGCTCGTTGTGGGCGCCGTCGGGAAGAATTTGGGCGGTGAGTTCGGTCATAAATTTTTCGAGGCTGCGCCAGAAAAGAGCATGACGATTGGGGAGGCAGAGGCCAGCGTAAATAAGGGCTTTTAAATTTTTAAGGAGATGATTGCCGCCGAGCCATGTTTCGCAATTTTTCTCGAGGTGATTGGTTTGACGCACGAGGCTGGACATGAAGGCTTCTTCTAGCGGTTTGTCGGCGTCTTTGAGCAGCCATTCGGCGTGAGTAAACCAGCTGACGAGGCGTAGGCTGGTGGGGTAGGGGTGCCAGATAATGGGGTGGAAACTATCGTGCTCGAGCAGCCAGTCGGCCACTAGGGTTTGTGCGGCTTGGCGGCTGGTTTGGGTTTTGTGCGCGGCGAGGTCGTTCAGCCACTCGAAGTAGTGGAGGGTGAATTGCCAGAGGTGCGTTGTGTTGTTGGGCAGCCAATTGACGGGCGTAGCGAGCAGTGGGTCGGTTAAGTTGGTGGTAATAGTTTGCGTAGTATTTTGGAAGGTGAATGTGCCGTTAAGAATGTGATTACAGCAGGATTTACTCCCCTGCCATAAGTTGGGAGGTGGGAGATTAAGTTTTTTGGGCGGCGTTTCGACTTCTTGCATGAAGGAATAAATAGGGCTGCTATAAAGCAGAGTGCGGGCGCGATAGGCGATGCGTGCCGTGAGCATATGCGGCGGAATGTGGCGAATTGTGCGGGCAAAGCGAAGCGGGTTCATGTTGGTCAATTTAGGCGAATTTTGGCGTTTGGGGAAGGCGTTTGCGAGATGTCAGGTGGTGGGTGTTGCGGATGTGCATAAGAATTTAATAAACAAGGCACATCGCCAACTTCTTGTGAAATTTTTCAGGGAAGTGGCTCTTCCCGTTTTATCGCCTCTGGAGGGGCAAAACTTATGACTTTTAAAGATATTTTTCAGGTCTTATGTGGCTTGAGTGTACTTGGTGGTGTTTCATACGCTACCTTATGGGCTTTGGCTCATTTTCAAGTCTATATGGGCTTGGTAAATCCTGTGTGGGGATATGTTTTTCCTGCAATTGGACTTTTTGTTGGGTTTTTTTGCTTTACGGCATTAGCCCTTAAAATGGGCTGGATTAAGCCTATTGAAGAAGAATAATATCTTCATTACTGAGGGCGCTGTTATGGCGCCCTTTTTTTGCGGAGTTTGTTTAAAGTGTCATTTCTTCGAGGGGCCAGCGGGGGCGGGTTTTGCTGGCGAGGTTTGAGGTTTGAGGAGTGAAATGATTTCTTAATGCTGCGGTATAGGCAATCATGACTGCGTTGTCGGCGCAGAGGTTGAGGGGCGGTGCGTGGAAGGTGGTTTGGTGGTCTGCTGCGACTTTTTTGAGGGCGGTGCGGATGGTTTGGTTGACTGCTACACCACCGCTGACGACGAGGGGAATGGCGCCTGTTTGTTTAAGGGCATTTATCGTTTTTTGTGCGAGAGATTGGGCGGCTGTGTGTTGGAAGGCGGCGGCAAGGGCGGGGATGAAGTCGGGGGTGAGGTCGCCTTTTTGTGCGGCTTTATCGAGGGCTTGGCGCACGGCGGTTTTCAGGCCTGAGAAGGAAAAGTCGAGCGGGTTTTCGGTTTTTGGTTGGGGGAGTTTGAAGCCGTATGTGTTTTCTGTATTTGTGCCAGAAAGGTCTGTGAGTGTGGTCTTTACGGCAGCAGCTTCTACTTTTGGTGCGTAGGGGTGGGTGAAAGTGGCGTCGTGTTTGCTGAACATTTTGCCGACTTTATCGAAGCATTCGCCAATGGCATCGTCGAGCGTAGAGCCAAGAGTTGTGTAGCTGCCAACGGCTTTAACGTGCACCAGTTGGCAGTGGCCGCCGCTGACTAATAAAAGAAGGTAGGGCGGGCGGAGATTATTTTCGGTTAATAAGGCGGTGAGCGCGTGGCCTTCGATGTGATTGGTGGGGATGAAGGGTTTTTGTGCCGCGAGTGCCAGCGTTTTGCCAAAGGTACTGCCCATAAGCAGTGCGCCGACAAGGCCGGGGCCGGTGGTGGCAGCGATGGCGGTGAGGTCGGTGGGGGTGATATTAGCATCTTGTAGTGTTTTTTTGACGATGGCGGGCAGACGCTCGGCGTGGGCGCGGGCGGCGATTTCGGGGACGACACCGCCGTAACATTCGTGCTCGTCGAACTGGCTGTAAACGGTTTGGGCGAGAATTTTGGCGGCGTAGGGGTTGCTTGCTGTTGGGGTGTGCGCGATGACGGCGGCCGCGGTTTCGTCGCAGCTGGTTTCGATGCCGAGGATAATCTGGGTGTTTTCTTGTGTGGCCATAAGATTGGTTTTACAGGATTTTGCCGCGTTGTGCCAGATTATGGTAATATTATTCTATGAGTGATTTTGTGAGCGAGTT
>CALFWJ010000146.1 GCA_937928525.1 uncultured Alphaproteobacteria bacterium
CAAAAAGAGCAGGCCATTCACACGCAGATTAGCAGTTTACGGTCAGCCTATACCAATGATGGGCGTTTAGATAAACTCATCGCTGCCAAGCGCAGTTTACTCAAACTCAAGATTCAGCTGGCAGAACTATCTAGCCGTTACGTTACACAAGTCAGTATTTTTAACAGTCATTTTGAACAACTCAAACGCCCAACAGGAGAAAATCTATAATGAAAACGCGTATTTTAATTCTTAGCTTTTTGGTTATTACAGGAGCTTTAGCTTTTTGGCTTTATAGCATGAAGGGCATGGACCATAGCCAAATGAATATGGGCGACATGCCTCAATCCTCCGCAAACAAAGAACGTGAAGTGCTGTATTGGTACGACCCTATGGTGCCTGCCACCAAGTTTGATAAACCTGGCCCATCGCCATTCATGGACATGGCTTTAGTACCAGCCTACGCAGACGAAGAAACGGAAAATGAAAACGAAGACGCGGGCAGTATCAAAGTACCATCCCTACTTATTCAACGAGTGGGTGTTAAAACAGCACCTGTAGAGCTTCAAACCTTTGGGAATGATGTGCGCGCTTATGGGCGTATTGTGCCAAGCAGTCGCGTCGCGAACAACGTAACCTTACGGGTAGAAGGTTGGGTTGAAAACTTGGCCGCCAGTGCCTTGGGTGACGTGATTAGCAAGGGGCAGCATTTGTTTGACCTAAACAGCCCTCAACTTATTAGTGCGCAAGCAGATTATCTCACCGCACGAAAACTAGGAAATACCGATATTGCCAAAGCCGCTGCAAGCCGCCTTACACAATTAGGCGTAGATGAAAAAGCGCTGTCGCTTATTCAAAAACAAAGTAAACCCTTAACAGCAGTGCCTATTTATGCTTCCGCTGAAGGTGTTATTACTAAACTTAATATCAATAGCGGTGATTATATTAAAGCAGGCATGCCTCTCCTTTCTATTCAAGATTTAAGCACCGTATGGGTAGAGGCCGATGTGCCAGAGCGCGATTTGAAAAGTCTTGAGATCGGTAACCAAGCCGTTGTTATGTCCTCAGAGTTAAGCGAAAACCGCATCGGTAAAATCACTTATATTCACCCCGTAGTAGACCCTAAAACACGTACAGGGCAAGTGCGGATTGAACTTGATAATACGGATGGAAACTTAAAGCCTGATAGCTTTGCAGACGTGATATTCAGCTCTGAGAAGAACCAACGCATTGCTGTGCCCACTCAAGCAATCTTACGCAGCAGCATGGGTAGCTATGCTTTGCTCTGGCTGGGTGAAGGGCGCTTTAAACCTGTGATGGTCACTACAGGCGCAAAATCAGGCGCGTTTGTTGAGATTACAGAAGGACTAAAACAAGGGCAAGAGATTGTGACATCAGGCCAATTCCTACTAGATGCTGAAGCAAATTTAAAAACAGGCCTCACCAGTATGGAAAGTATGGAGATGAACCATGACAAATAATCATTTCCAAAACGATCCCACGCAAAGTTGGGTAGCAGGGCTGATTGATTGGTCAGTCGCCAATAAGTTCTTTGTGCTTTTGGGCGCGTTAATCTTGTTAAGTGCAGGCTTGTACAGCACGGTAAAAACACCGTTAGATGCTATTCCTGATTTATCCGACACGCAGGTGATTATCCGTACCGACTATGCAGGCCAAGCGCCGCAGGTGGTGGAAGATCAAATCACCTACCCGCTTGCTAGCCAAATGTTAGGCCTCCCAAACACCAAAGTGGTGCGCGGTTATTCCATGTTTGGTACCAGCTTCATTTACGTTATTTTTGAAGATGATATTGATCTCTACTGGGCGCGTAGCCGTACATTAGAAGCTTTATCTCAGGTGCAAAGCCAGTTACCGCAGGGTGTATCTCCTCAGCTTGGGCCAGATGCAACGGGTGTGGGCTGGGTATATCAATACGCCTTGGTGGACAAATCAGGCAAACAAGATTTATCCCAGCTGCGTAGCCTACAAGATTGGTTTTTGAAGTTTGAATTATTAACCGTAGATGGCGTGGCCGAAGTTGCATCAGTGGGTGGGTTTGTGAAGGAATATCAAATTTTGGTAGACCCTAACCGCCTACGTGCCTTTAACATCCCCCTCACCAAGGTTGCGCAAGCTGTCAGAGAAGCAAACGCAGAGGTAGGCGGCCGCACACTAGAGCTCGCAGAAAGTGAGTTCATGATTCGCTCGCGCGGCTATGTGTCAACATTGCAAGACCTCCAACAAACCGTTGTTGGGAGCAATAAAGGCGTACCTATAACCTTGCAAGATATTGCCACCGTACAGGCAGGGCCCGCAGGCCGCCGTGGCATGGTTGAACTTAATGGCGAAGGTGAAGTTGTTGGCGGCATTGTCGTCATGCGTCCTGGGGCAAATGCGCTGACCGTGATTGAAGATGTTAAAAAACGACTCGCAGAGATTAAATCTGGCCTGCCTGAAGGCGTAGAAATAAAAGCCGTGTATGACCGCAGCAAGCTGATTAACGGCTCTATAGAGTACCTATGGCATAAACTGCTAGAAGAGAGCCTCATGGTAGCGCTGGTTTGCTTTATCTT
>CALFWJ010000147.1 GCA_937928525.1 uncultured Alphaproteobacteria bacterium
ACTTTGCGCGCCTGAAACTAAAAAGGACTGGCCGCTTACGGTGTCTTTAATCCTGTCGCCTTCAAGAATAACCTTGCCCGTTGCAACAGAGCAGAACAAAACACCTGCAATAGCGCTTGTGTCCTTGCCGTTGATAAACGTGTTGGCGTTGTTAGGTAGCTGGATTAGCCCCTGAAAAGAAAACTGGTATTGCAAAGCTTCGGGCACACCAAAGTCTGCATCCTCATTAAAGCGGAACACCTCAAGCTTGCGGTAGTGGCGACTAAGCGACAAAGCGAACCTTTCTGTAGCTGTTTAAGCCCGTTACAATTTCGTTAGGGTACTGTGAGCCACCAACAGGTTCTTTTGCGTAGCTGTAGTTCCCCACACGCTCTTGCTGCATGTCAGTCACGTTGCGCTGGTAAACATCCCACCACACCATTTTAGAAATTGCGGCCTTCACGTCAGAGGGGAGATTAACCAAGAACATATAGGCGTTTTCAGTTGTGTTGACCACCTGCTCATTGTCTAGCGTAATAGTTCCGTCAGCCTGTGCCGTCACATAAGAAACCAAGTTGTTACGGATAGCTGACTTAATCATAATTAAATCACCTACAATAAAGCTGTTATCATTAATCCCAGTTACAACGCCGTCAACAAAAGTAAACAAACCCATTTCGGAAACGTAACGCTTAAAGTCACGGGTGGCGCGCATGTCATGGCAGTAATAATCATTATAGGTATCGAACGTGTAGCTGGCGCCGCTTTGTCGAGCAACGTAAAACGTGTTGTTAAGATAAGAGAGGGTGTTTTCGATAACTTCGGGGATACTAGAGTTAATTAACCTATCTTGCGCTTCGCCTTCCCGTGTAGCAACGCCGTCAGCCACGCTGTAAGAGTGTCCGCGCGTATATGCCCCAGAAGTTAGAGAGCAAAGCCACGTGCCGTCTGACGCGGGCAAATCATCTTGTACAAAGTCATAGGTGTTATTTTGCTTAACCGTGAATAAATCAATCATTTGTAGCCCTTACGTTTTCAATCACCAGCTTTTTGCCGTCTTTGTTTTTACGCTCGCAATCCACAACGGGTATAAAGCGCGTTAGCTCCAGCGGGTGAGGGTAAAATAACTTGGCCTTAAAATCCATATAGCCATTCTGTGCATAAAAGCAGCCCTTATAAAGCCCCACAACCCTGACAAGCTTTCCATATTCTAACATTAAAACGGCCTTATTCCTAACAGTTTCGTATTGCTGTACTTCATATCATTCTCTAAGCCATAGCGCACGCCGTCTATAATGTGGTTAAAGTTGTCTACAGGCATGGGAAGCTGGTTGCCGTTTTTGTCAACCTTCCACTGGTAGTTCGCAAATTCATCTGCCGCATTCGTGCAGTCTGGGTGAATAATAACCTTGGTGTAGCTCTGCACCTTCTTGATACCGCTCTCAACACTCCCCGCGCCCTTTTTAACCGCCCTAGCGTTAACACCAAAGCTTTTGTATTCTGCAATAGACTTAGGCTCGGCGCTATCACAGAAAACGGCTTCATTGCCTGCTATGGCCTTTACAAGCGGCGCACTGTCTTTGTTAAGCATCTCTCGCCCGTATATCTCCTCACAGATGTAAAGGGTGTCTTGCTCAATAGCCAGCCGCACAAAAGCAAACGGGTCATTACTAAAGCCCCAGTCAAGGCCGTTGCGATATTCCGCAAACCGTGTCTTGTCAAATTCAGCAACCTCCCAGTTGTTGAATACAAGCCCCTCACTGATACCAATTTCACCTAGGCCGTAAACCCGCCAGAAGTTGTTTGTGCCGTCGCCGCGCTTGCTCTCGATAAACTTAACAATGTTAGGCGGACAGAATTGGTTGTCTTTATACGTGGACTTAATCAGCAACGCCTCATGCGCCTGCTTCTCTACAATATCATGCGCCCAAAATCTGCTCGTGGGGTTAAAGTCTATAAACGTAGTGCCAGATGTACGCATCATAAGCTGCTCAACAATAGGGAACTTATGGTGGTTGGCTTCGTTAACGTAAAGAATATCACGCGCCCCACCGTGAGCAGTTCCCACCTTGTCTAGGGCGATAAAGTTAATCACGCCACCACTGGGGAACTTAATATGTCTATCTGTCTTGTTAAACATAGCATCAAAATCCAGACCAAAGCCTTCCATAACCTTTGGCATATCATTTAAAGCGCCCCGTTTAAGGTGAGGCACGCTAATTCCAACCACGTCTATTTGCTTGGCATGTTTGCGCGCTATCTCCACCAATAGCTGTAATATAGAGAAAGTCTTGCTAGAACGGCTGCCCCCCTGATTAACAATGTACTTGTAATCGCCGCTTATGTAAGCCTCAGCGTTTTTCTTAAATACATTCGTCAATCTTAGCATTTTAAAACCTTATTAAATTCAAGGGCTTAGTTAAACTCCCCCAGTACGGAAACACCCTAGATTTGCTCTAGCATTTCCTTTTCATCCTCGGAAGATACTACAATGGCCGCAGCCTTTATCTTTTCGCCGCCAGACGTAAGGTCGGTCTTAACTCCGTAAACCTTAGCGTTGCGCTTTCCTGCCAACCACTTCTCAGCATCAACCATAACCCGCGCCGCATCAGGCTTTAACCCATCCTCACCTTTCATGCTCTCAAGGATAGCTTCAATCTTTGGTTC
>CALFWJ010000148.1 GCA_937928525.1 uncultured Alphaproteobacteria bacterium
AACCAGCTGGAAGAGCATGACCTTGTGAACAAAGCTGAAGATATCTACGGCACAACTCGCGCAAAAGTAAAAGAAAGCTACGACGAGAACCCAGGCCTTACCATTGTCATTGGCCTTGGTATCCTTGTTGTGCTCTTGCTTATTATTACCTGATTATAGCTTAAGCAAAACTCTTATATCTCCGCCACATTTCTCCCCGCTTTGGGCTGAAAGTCTGGCATTATGAGGCATGGTTTATTTCCGTGCCTCTATTTTTTTACCCTCACTTGCTCTTATTAGCTTGCTTGCTGCTGCTCTATTTTTGCTCATGGGCTGGGACTATCCAATTCAACTAAAAATAGAAGCAAACGATACACAATACTGGAACAATATTTGGCGTACTATAAGTTTATTTGGCCTTGGTAAAATACAAGCAGCCGGTTGCTTTATCGCACTTTATTTTTATATCGGCCGACAATATCCTTTTTTCTCTTTCTGGAAACTTGTTTTTAAATC
The DNA here is from genome assembly GCA_937928525.1 of uncultured Alphaproteobacteria bacterium. Taxonomy (GTDB): domain Bacteria; phylum Pseudomonadota; class Alphaproteobacteria; order UBA2136; family UBA6156; genus CALFWJ01. Next base: position 496 of record CALFWJ010000148.1, read on the forward strand.
TACTCTGTTAACTTACTTGCGTTTATGGCGTAACCGCGCTCAGCCTATTTCTGAAATGAAAAATTGGCCTAAGCCCGCGCAAGCGCTATTTTCCGCTGTTCCCATCATGTTTGTTGTTGGTACTATTTGCGCTGTTCTTAAAATAAGTATTGGTCGTCCGCGCCCTAAAATGCTGCTCTGGCACAACGAAACAGCTTTTCATTGGCTAGATGGAACCCTTGGCCGCTACCAAAGTATGCCCTCTGGCCATGTCATGACTACGTTTGCACTTCTTACTGTTCTATGGCCCCACTTCCCTAAACTACGCTGGCCTTTACTAGCTTACGGCATTCTTTCTGCTGTTGCTCGGGTTATGGCTATGACCACGCACTATGTATCAGACGTTTTGGTTGGCGCAGCTCTCGGCATTGCCTTAGCCCTTATATTTAACCGCCAACTTAGCCGTATTCCATCATGAATATTACGCAAAAATACGGCTATGCATCAGCCCCACTAAGCCAAGAAAAACTTCTTATTTCTGTTGGTATTTTTTTTACTATGCTGGCAACGCTCTATTTTTTAGGCATGCATTGGTTTGGCTTATTTGATGTAGATGAAGCAATTTTCACTCAAGCAAGTGTAGAAATGCTAGAGAGTGGCAACTATATTGCTCCTACATATAACGGCGAACCGCGCTACCATAAGCCGCCGCTTATCTACTGGTTCCAAGCCGCTAGTTTACATATTTTTGGTACTCATAGTCTTATAGGTGCCCGTCTTCCTAGTGCTTTATTTAGTTTTGCTACAGTTATTTTCTTTTTTCTATTTCTTAAAAATGCCACTGGCCAAACCCGCTTAGCTCTTACTGCGAGTGCTATATTAGGGTTAAACTTAAGCTGGCTTATTATCACACGCGCTGCCACCGCCGATGCCGCACTTAACTTCTTCATTCTAACCAGCTCTTGCACACTTCTAAGCTTATTATACACTCGCTCAACATTATTTAAACAGGCGTTAGCTGGATTTTTATTAGCTGGTGGCATGCTTGCAAAAGGGCCTATTGCCCTATTTGTCCCTGGCGTTATTACTTTATTAGTTTGGTGCGTCAAGCCAGGTGGAATTCATCGCAATATTGCCGCCACAAATCCATTTGTTGTTGGCGGAGCACTTATTGCGGGTATTTTACCGTGGCTTGTTGCCATGATAAGCCTTAACGGCTGGGACTTTTTCACCGAGTTTTGGCTCGTCCATAACTGGGGAAGGTTCACTGGCGACCTTGGCAATAGTCATAGCAATAGCGGATTATATTATGTTTGGGTGCTCCTACTGGGCTTTTTCCCTTGGGTTTTCTTTCTCCTTAAGTTTTCATTAAAATTGAGCTTATCTGATATTGCTGAAGCACTTAGAAGCGACAACCCGAACCAAGCATGGCCACTTATTGGACTTATATGGGGCCTTTCTGTTATGATTTTATTTAGTTTTTCAGGCACAAAACTTGCGCATTATATCGTACCAGCACTCCCCGGCTTTGCTTTGTTTATTGCTGGAGGAATTGAAAAATTGCCCACCTATCGCTTCACAAAAACTTATGCTTTTTTGATGCTGCCTATTACCCTATTGTTGGCTCTTATCTTTCTACTTCTTAACCCTTTACTCTCTCTCTTACGTAGCGCAGCTGAAGAAAATCCAAGCGCTTTGTTTAACTGGACACAAAGACTATTCGGCTTTGATTGGCCACCAGAAGATGCCTTAACACTCGCACCATTTAGTCAAGACGTACCACTAAACTGGGCACCTTACGCTATTTCATTTATTTTTATATTCGGCATTTGGCAAGGCTTTAGTGTGAGCGTTAAAGGCTTTAGGCACGGCATTACGACCTTGGCTATAAGTATGTGGCTGTTCCTGACCCTTGTTGTGGGCGGCATTGTACCTGTAGTAGATGCTTATACGCAGGCTCCTTTGCGCGAACTTGCAATCACCATCAAAGAAACTCTTGCAGAAAAACCAAAAACCACTGTTTATCATCTTGGGCTACATAAACCTAGCGTACGCTGGCTTTCTGGGGCCTCCTTCAAAGGTTTAGACACACCACAACAACTCAAAACAAAGCTTACTAATGGTTCCGCTTT
>CALFWJ010000149.1 GCA_937928525.1 uncultured Alphaproteobacteria bacterium
AAAGTAGATGTTGCGTATAAAATGAGGTCATTATAAGCCACTTCTAACTTAAACGGGAACCACTCAACCATAAGTGATAGAGGGACGTAAATATCCTCTTCTGTCACAATCAGCTGCTCTTCAGGGAAGGCGTGCGGTTGACGCCCAATTTCAAGTTTTTTACGCCCTACATCTAGATAGAAATGATTTTCTTCACGCACAAACCACCCTTCTGCTGTCGCATTATCTAGATTAACTGAAATTGGAAAACCAAACCCTTGCATAATTTCATTAAGAGGAAGTAAGATTTCTTCTTGTTGGTTCAAGAGTGCTAAAAATAAATCAAGGCGACGTTTGCCGTCTACTTGTAGCTCTAAAAATAATTCATTATCGGCAGCAATTTGACTTCGGTCAAATACAGCCGCGGCTGCGCGCGAATCAATACCATCAAAAAAGTTTCCAATTGGGCCTGAACGCTTTGCTTGTTTATTCACTATTTTATTTTGGGGCTTAATAACTGTGGGTTTAATAAGCTGTTCAGGAGAAGCTTTTGGAATGGGTTTTGATACGGAGGATGGTTTTGGTGTTGGTTTCGTGAATTCATCTAACCACACCCAAACCTCTGTTAAAGGGTCAGGTACAACAAGTGTGTTGCTTGCTTCATGGCTATTAACTTGTGCCGTATTTCCAGAAGGTAGAACAATTTGAGCGATGGGGGGGGCGGGCTTTTCTGGCTTAAAATCGATCGGTGGTGCACTCGGTTCAATAAATTGTCCTTCATGAACTTCAACCTGAATAGATCCAGAGCTAATATCTCCGAGTTCTAAATTAATTTGAGGCCTTGGAAGTGCTTCTTGCTGGTAGGCGGTCAAAATTTTATTCATGAGCGTATTGGCACGCACTAAATTAAAGTTTTGCCAATCTTGTTCAAACAACTTGGTTTCTGCGGCATCAGATAATTGGGTAATGCCACTAATACTCACCTTTTGAATGGGCGCATCAATCGAAAACTGTAAGTTAGAATTATACGATATAAAATGATAAACCAACCAACTACTACCAGTAAGCGCAAAAACAAGAGCAGCAAGAGGAAAGAGAAGAATGGGCATAGATTATTGCAATACAATCCGGACTGTTATAGGTACGCCTCCGGCATTAGAAGTATTATAAATACCACTGGTCAAGCCAGCGCCCGCAGTAAAGATTTCGCCGCCAACAAAAACATCATTGTTATTTGTGTTATTACGCAAGGTCATTGTTTCAATAACTGTATTAAGGCCAAGGCAATCATGGCTATTATTATTATTAAAATTTCTGCCGCGCCTGATAGAAATTCTAGGGGTCATAGAAAGGGTTGCTCCACTACTGTGGGCCAATGTTGCCGTAGCTGCACAACTAATATCAACATCAACTGCGCCGCTCCCTTGCGGGCGAGCGACAATAAAAACGCCAGGGACACCATCAATTACACCGCTCAAGCCATTTCCATAGCGCATATTACCATTTGTCGCCATAAGCACGGTACCGTTGGGGGAGCCTGTAAATTCGGTAGTGCCCATGCTCATGGGTACTGTTAAAGTAATGGTTTGAGCTGCTATAGGCATACTATAAAAACTTCCGCAAATAACAAATAAGAGTGCCCATAACTTCATGCAAACATCATACAATAAGTGGGCAATTTTTGGCGAGTTTGGGGGGTAAAGTGTGTTTCTTCCGCTTAGAAGATGTGACTAAAATACACTATAATTTAAATGGCGGCATAAAAACCTGATTTTTAATCTGCGGATCGAGCCAGTTGACCGCACCAACAAACTTATGCTGCAACACGCGATTTTGGTTAATAAGCAATGTTTCAGGGAGTTTGTAAATGCCTAAAGTATCTTCACTTAAGCTTTTATTTTCATCCCATAACCACGTGATATGTGGTTGATTTGTGTTGCCGAGTAAACGTTGTAAAAAAGGTTTAATATCAGCGTGATTTTCATCTAATGAAATGGCAATAATATTTACTTTTTCTGCTTCTTGTTGCGCAAATTTAACAAGCTCAGGAAGCTCTTTAATACAGGGTGCACACCATGATGCCCAAAAATGAATAAGGGTTATTTTTTGATTTTTATCAATAGGTTGTACGATTCTTTGATTTAAATCAGGTAACTTAAAATGAGGAATAATAATGTTACCAACGCCAGGAGAGATGTGCGCAGTAGCGGTTGTATAAATAGGCGCAGGTGTAAGTCCTACTTCGTATTTTAAAACACCAAAAGTAAGAGCGCAGCAACTGAATAAAAATAAAAATTTAGCGCGCATTGGTTGAGCTTTCTTTGCAGTGACATAGCCACCAAAGCGCTAAAATAAGGACACTATTTATACTGCAATAAAGCGCAAGTTTGAGTGCAATACCTTCAGTAAATCCGTATGAATGTAAGCCCACGCCAAGTAGATTAACGCCAAACCAAGCGAGCGCAACAATAATGCCAAGCGCAGCCGTAGCAGCCATAAAAGTAAGAGCTGATATGGTTTTAAAGCGGGCGTGAGTTATGAGAATAAGCCAGAGAATAATAAGGAGAGCACCGTTTTCTTTAGGGTCCCAGCCCCAGAAGCGGCCCCAACTTTGGTCAGCCCAAATGCCACCAAGAACGGTGCCGAGAGTATTAAATAACAGCGCAACAAGGCACATGCCGAGTGTGTTTTTGAGCATAATTTCTAGGTTTTCTGATCTGCCATTTTTGGCGCGCATGAAAAGGTAAACATGCGCCTGAATGGCGGCTACTAAGGCAAAAGCGTAGCCAAAAATCATGCTGACGACGTGGGTGGCCAGCCAAAAATTGGTATTAAGTACGGCGACCAAGGTGCCCATAGAATTACCGTCAAAAACGTAGCGCAAACTGATAAATTGAAGCACCGTTCCGGCGGTACTGGCGAGAAGAATTGAGAGCTTAACATCTTGTTTTTTATAGAAAAAATAGAGAGTAAGAACGGTGATAAAACTGGTGGTAATAATGCTCTCGTAGAGGGTGGCGATGGGGGGACGTTGCATGATAAAAATGCGGAGGGCGATGCCGATAAAATGGAGGCTGAGGGCGGTTGTTAGGGTAATTTGGGCAAATATAGTGAGGCGTTTGAGGGGTGAGAAAATAGCTAGCAGAATGGTAGCTAAGGCTATGATGTATAAGGTTAAATTGGTTTTGAAGGGGGCAAGGTGGTTATAGAAAACTTCTAATTTTAAGCGCCAAGACTGGATGTTTTGGCTGTGATTGAGAGTTTCTGTTTGGATGTGTGGGAGGCTTTGCGGAAAGGTTTTCCACGCAGTTACGAGGTCTGTTTTGTTGGGTGTGATAAGGCCTGAAGACGTTGCTGACCATAGCGAATGCCAGTTGTTGTTTTGTGTGGGGATGATTTTAAAGAGGCTGGTTTGGGCATCGAGGACAGAATTGTCCGCGCTAAAAAGGGTGAGGCTGCGGCTGAGGTCGAATAGCGTAGTGTGGCGTTGGGTTAGCGCGATAATAGCTTGTTGGTCAGGCGTGCGCAATTCTGGTAAAATTTGGTTAATTCTGGTCAATAAGTCGCTATTATGGATCAGGCTTTGCGCAATTTGGGTAAAAGTATAACGGTTTTTGACCGCAGTTGGTAAGTTTAGCACTGTTTGAACGTTGGGGGTGGCGACATGGAGGACGGGAAGTTGATAAGCATCTTTTGGCGTGAGAATTGTTTGATATAACCATGCGGCGGCAGGCATAGATTTTTGCGTTTCGGTGGCGATGGTTTTTGTTTTGCCGTTGAGCGAGAGGAGGGCGGTGCGGGCGAAAGTGTCGAGCGGCATAACGCGGCCCTCTGACAAAATGGGGAGTTGTTTAAATAGGCTGAGGTCACGTGGGCTGCTGCTTTGCAAAAGTGCAAACAAGAGCACCAATAACGTGGCGAGAGTTGGCAGGACAATGGCGCAGATTGTTTGGCGGGTCATGCGAGTCATGTGGACTTCTTCCATAAAATAGGTAGGCGAATGAAGAGGTGAACGAAGAGGCCAAGGCACAAGACAAGGCTGGTAATATAAGGGATGAGTCGGCCTTTGTTTTGCACGACGGCGAAGATGGAGGCTTGGTTGGATGGATTGGGGTCATTGCTATTTTCCGCATCGACGAAGGAGGCTTGGTAGATTGTCCAGCCCTTAAAACGCAAGGGGGCGTTCATGGCGATGCGGGCGGGCCATTGGATACCGTCGCTGCTGTGTAAAATAACGTCAGAGCTAAAGCCGCGGGCGGTGTTGGTGCCGGGGTAGACTTCGCGGATGAATTGGGTGAGTTCGATGCTGAAGGGAAGTTCTGTTTGGGCGCGGCGCAGGATGATGTGATAGGTTTTGTCTTCATGGATAAGGGTTT
>CALFWJ010000150.1 GCA_937928525.1 uncultured Alphaproteobacteria bacterium
AGCCGGTTATTTTACCTTTTACAAATTTATCGCACCAGAGCTCTACGAAGATGACATGGAAGAAATTACAGAAAGTAAAGCGTCACTTCTAGAAAAATTCACAACCGCAGATGCCGAACTGCAATCTTTGCGTGCCGACCACAATAAAATAAAAACAACGCTAGCAGAAGAACGTGAACAACGAGCAGGCAGCGAAGCCCGGGCCACAATTGCAGAGACAGCCAAAACAGCCACAGGTCAACAAATTGCCAGCACAGAATCAGAACTTCTGAGCCTGCAACGTAAAGTCAGCTTCTACGAAAGCTTGCTCAAACCCCAATCAGAACAAGAACGCTTACAATGCTTTAACATTAGCGCTAGTTATAAAAGCGGTAAAGTACGTTATGGCATTAGTTTCTCGAAAAATAACCCAAAAGATCGTAGCAAGCTCGCGGCCCAAGTAGAGCTACGTGTTTTGCAAGCCAGCGGCACACTTTCACCAGAAAGCTTAGCTGTAAATGAAAAAGCACCCGTGCTCGCCACGCGCAAATTTTCCCTCACAAAAGACTATCGCCTAAGTGGCACACTCACCACAACGGTAGACCCAGAACATCTATATCTCCTAGACATTCGCGTTTTTGACGCGCAAGATAAATCCATCGCTAAGTGTTGGAAGTCAATTTAACGTATTCCACCACTGCGAATTAATCTAAGTAAGGATAAAGAGCGTGTTCGGATTTTTAGGCAAAGGAAAAGACAAATCAGGTAGTGCAGGCTCTGTTTCACTTGATGTTGTTGACCCGCGCGATGAACACGGTCATTGCCTTATCTCAGGTAATCTTCAAATCAAAGGCGATGTCTATTTTTCAGGTTCACTCCGTGTAGATGGCCGTATCGATGGTAAAATCAGCACATACGAAGGCCGCCGCGGCCAAGTTATTGTATCAAAAGGCGCCATTGTTAACGGCCCAATTAACGCCACAAGCGTGCTTGCAGATGGCCTTATTAGCGGTACCATGGAAGTCACCGAAAAATTAGAATGTCGCTCTAATGCAGTTATTCGTGGCCACGTTACCTACGGCAGTATGGATATTGCCGATGGCGCCCAAATCGAAGCCCGTTGTCGCAAACGCGAAGTAAATACAGGTAAAAAAAGCAAAACATCAGGCACGAACTTCTTAGCAACACGTGCACCTAAAAAATAAAGCTTAAATACGTGCCGCATATCTATCCTTTCCTCGATAAAGAACCTCAATTAGGTGAGGGGGTGTTTATCGCACCATCAGCCGTGGTGGTGGGCAATGTAACCCTCGGCGCTGACGTAAACATTTGGTATAACGCCACCCTGCGCGGCGACGTTGAGCGCATTCAAATTGGCGCCCGCACCAACATCCAAGATAACGCCGTCGGCCACGTCACCACCGACAAACATGGCCTCGTCATCGGCGAAGATGTCACTGTGGGGCACGGTGCCATTCTGCACGGCTGCACCATTCACAACAAAGCACTCATCGGCATGGGCGCCAAAGTGCTTGATGGCGCAATTGTGGAAGAAGAAGCTTTTGTTGCTGCGGGCGCACTCGTTGGTCCCAGTAAAATTGTTGAAAGTGGATGGCTTTGGGCTGGCGTTCCCGCAAAACCCATCCGCAAAATAACCGATGAAGAGCGCGCGTACCTTTCATGGTCAGCGCCTCATTACGTAGAGTTAGCTCAAAAGCATGCTCAATCTTTGGTTAAAACTGACCAATCCCTGAACAAAAAATAGGCATTTCTGCCTAAAATTCACCAAAAGATTAAAAAAATGGCAGTTTTTAGCCGTTTTTGAGCATTTACGGGCAATTCTCTAAGCTATTGAAAACATTGAACTCTTAAATAAAAACCGCAGAAAACCGCCATTTTTTAAGAATAAATGTAAAAAAGAATGTTGACACCGCAAATGGCAAGGTGTCTAATTGTCTTATCGCTGCTGTAACCCAAGGTGACAGTAGTAAACAAGGGGTAAAGAATAAACTCTTCACCTTACTGATAATCCTAATAAAGGAAAATATAATATGAGCATGAACAAAAATGACCTCGTATCAGAAGTTGCTTCTAACTCTGGTCTAACTAAAGCTGACGCTGGTCGCGCTGTTGACGGTGTAATTGACACAATCACATCTTGCCTGCAAAAAGGTAACGAAGTACGCCTTACTGGTTTCGGTACTTTCACAACTACACAACGTAAAGCCACTACTGGCCGTAACCCACGCACTGGTGAAAGCATCAAAATTGCTGCTTCTACTCAGCCTAAGTTCCGTCCTGGTAAATCACTACGTGACGCTGTTAACTAAACCTTGGTTTAAGTTATTAAAAAAACCCGCTAATAGCGGGTTTTGTTTTGGGTGAAAGCTTTTAAGCTTTATTGCATGCGCGCCTCAGCGCTCATTTTTTTCTTCACGACACCAGCAGATGCTTTAGATTTTTTAGGCTTAGGCTGTTTAGTCAATGCAATTTTAAGCACTTCATCAACGCTATCCACAACCTTAATGGTTAGGCCTTCTTTAATGTTCTTCGGCATTTCAATCAGGTCTTTTTCATTTTCACGCGGAATGATAACGGTTTTAACACCAGAGCGAAGCGCTGCTAATAGTTTTTCCTTAAGGCCGCCAATAGGCATCGCATTACCACGCAAGCTGACTTCACCTGTCATAGCAACATCTTTTTTAACGGTAATACCTGTAAGAGCGCTTACAATAGCTGTTACCATCGCTAAACCAGCCGAAGGGCCATCTTTTGGCGTTGCACCATCAGGGACGTGCACGTGAATATCACGAGTTTGATAAAACTTAGAATCAATTCCTAATTCATCCGAGCGTGAACGCACATAAGTCGCTGCGGCCTGA
>CALFWJ010000151.1 GCA_937928525.1 uncultured Alphaproteobacteria bacterium
TCAGTGTTGCCAGATACGGTAGCAGCAAGGCGTGCGCGGCCTAAATCACCAATAAGAGCCAAGCTGGCAAAGCTTGCTAAAAACACCACAATAACAGTAGCAACCCAAAACGCACGAATGTGCGTACCACGCACAGCGCCAGTATCAGAGAGGGAGACTGATACAAAAAAACGGTGTTGCCAGAGTTTCTTTAAACTGTTCATGTAATGTGTTTTGTTAATTTATTCCGTATATTGTAGCTCGTGAGAGAGAAGTTTCAAACTGAATGCCTGTTTTACAGGCTTTCATGATTGTATATTTGCATGCCCCCACTTGCATTTTTATCACGTAAGCGGCATGGTTAGCGGGTTAGCAGATAAATGTCAAACAAAAGAAACGAAATTACGATATGCAAACAAAAATTCTTCTCCCACTATTTGTTGCAGCAGCAGTACTTACTGGCTGTGGCGATAACCAAACCGCTATTACTGGTGAAGGTAAAACTCTGGTAAGTGTTAATGGTGTTGACCTCAAAGAAAGCTTGGTTGCACCGCAACTGGCAGGTATTCCTGCTCAGCTTTTAGCTGGCCGTCAAAATGAAATTGTACAACAGCTAGTTGGCCAATTAGTAGACCAAGAAGTTGCTCGTCAAGAAGCTGAACGCCTAGACGTGATGTCTGGCGATAACTACAAAGAGCAACTTGCTCGTTTTGAAAAACAACTTAAAATTAACACGCTGATGCAAAATAAAATCAGCGAAGCTGTAACCGACGAAGCTGTTGTTGGTGCTTATGAACAATCTAAAGCATCTTTTGCTTACCCTGCTGTGCGCGCGCGTCATATTTTGGTTAAAACCGAAAAAGAAGCCCGTAATATCATTCGTGTTGCAACGCCTAAAAACTTTGCCGAACTTGCTAAAGAGAAATCTCAGGGCCCATCAGCACCACAAGGCGGTGACCTTGGTTACTTTAAAAAAGAAAACATGGTACCAGAATTTGCTGAAGTGGCATTTTCGACGGCTAAAGGTAAAATTGCCCGTAAGCCCGTTAAAACTCAGTTTGGTTGGCACGTGGTATATGTAGAAGATACGCAAGATAAGTATGTTCCGCCAGTAACTGAAGTTTCACAGCAATTGCGCCAACGCCTAAGCCAAACAGTATTGCAAGGCTACGTACAAGAGCTTAAAAGTAATGCGACTATTGTTTACCCGAAGGCTGAAGAAGCGATGGCCAAAGACGACATGGAAAAAGATATGGCTAAAGACGCCAAATAAATCAAAAGTAAAGGTTTAGGTTATGCAGCAAACTCAGGTTATTTCTTTTGTTTGCCAGCGCCTGAGCCTTTTTTTGTGCCTGCTTTTTTTAACCGCTTGCGGTGGCGATACATTACGGGTGGTCCCACCTAAAATGCCAACTGAACTGCCGTATAAACATACACTTAGTTTAATTGGTGAGCCAACGCTTGTGCAAAATTTTACGCAAAAATTTAAAACAACAGACTTAAGTGATGTCGCCATACTTGTAGCGACACCAGATCCAGACGGGCTACAAATTAATTTAAATTTAGCGTCCAGAACGCAAGATATTAAAAGCGGTATTGAACAAACACTTAGTCAGCCCGGGCTTTTAAGCCGTAAATTGGTTAAGCCGCAACATACGCTTAGCTACACACTAAGAGGAACTGATGGAAAAATGATTTCAGGCGGTGCTGCTAAAACTTCAGGGCGGGCTGTAACTGTGTATGTGCCAAGATTAAGTTCCCAGCCCTTTGTTGCAACACAAGACGACATAAAAAACTTGATGGAAATAGTATCAAAGGAACTTACGCCGGTTATTCAGGCTCAACCATGGCGGGCGCGAGTGTTAGCCCAGCAAGGGCTACAGCATGTTGTTATTGCTGCAGGGAAAAAATCTGGCCTGACTTATGGTACAAATTTACAAACAGAAACACTGCCCCTAGCAACGTTGCAAGTGGTCACCCTAGAAACAACACCAGAAGGTCAGCCGCGGGCTAGTTTACGCCTTATTCAAGGGCGATTGCCAACAGTGGGGCGGGCGGTAGTACCGCTTAATGCTGAAAGCATCCAATAAAATTAGTTTTTCAAGAAGTAATCAATGGTAGAAACAACGCGAATGGTTTTAAACCGTTCCGCACGTTCGTTATAATCACCATCACGCGATAGAATGCTGACAACGCCTTGGTTGGCTCGAGCAATGCCGCCAATGGTACTACCGCTATCTTCTGCAAATTGCTCTGCTGCGTTACGGGCGTTTTGGGTGGCTGCAGCAATTAAACTTGGTTTAACGTTATTTAGGTTGGTAAAAATAAATTGCGGTAAGGGTACGTCACCGTATTGGCGGCCAAGGTTAATGTTTTTAGCTAACAATTGATCGGTAGCGGAGGATGCTAACTCTAGCGCGTTTAAATTTGTTGTTCTGATTCTAATTTGTCCCTGAGTTACATATTTAGAGCGCCATTGGTTATTACCAATATTTTCACGCTCGTGGCGGATGCTCATAGGTTGTAATTTCATTTCAGTAGACGTTAAACCAAATTGCGTGAAATGTTTTGTAAGTGCTGCTTGGTGTTTTTCGCCAATCGTGCGGGCCTTAACAAGGGTTGCGCTGCTGGCATGAAAGGGGAGGTTCCAGGTGCCAACAGTCGCTTCAACTTGCTGTTCGGCTAACCCCTTCACGGTAACTGTACGCTTAAGTTGAAAAATATTTTGAGCAGTACAGGCAGCAATCCAGGCAACTAACACAAGCCCTAATGTTAAAAAACCTGCCGCATAAATGTTATTTTTCATGAAGTTAAATTTTTTAATTAAAGTTGTGCAGCAATCTCTTCAGAGATATCCATATTCACAATAACGTCTTGCACGTCATCATCGTCGTCTAACGCAGCAGAAAGTTTCATCACGCTTTGCGCTTGTTCTAGCTTAGTAATTTCTTGCATGTTGTTGGGGATGTACGTGAGATCAGCGCTCTCAGCTTCGCCGTACGCTGCTTCTAGCGTGTCACGGACAGCACCAAAGTCAGCGACCTGAGTTGTGATGTTGTAAAATTCAGCACTGGCTTCAAAATCGTCGGCACCGGCTTCAATCGCTGCTTCCATAATGGTGTCTTCGTCGCCAATACTAGCGGGGTAAACAATCACTCCGCGGTGGTCAAACATCCATGCAACAGCGCCATCGTTGCCCATGTTACCGCCATTTTTATTAAAGGCAGTACGTACGTTGGTTACGGTGCGGGTGGGGTTGTCGGTTAGGGTTACAACCATCACGGCAACGCCAGACGTTGCGTAGCCTTCATACGTACGCTCTACGTAGTCCGCGCCCTGAATTTCGCCCGTACCGCGTTTAATGGCACGGTCCATGACTTCTTTACCCATGTTGGCATCTTTGGCTTTTTTAATGGCCAAACCCAAGCTAGGATTGTCGTTCGGGTCGCCACCGCCAGATTTTGCAGCGGTCATAATATCACGGATAATTTTAGTAAAAATTTTGCCACGCTTAGCGTCTTGGCGGGCTTTTTGGTGTTTGATGTTGGCCCATTTACTGTGTCCTGCCATAAGAAGAAGTCCTGTATTTAATATTTAAGAGTAAGGCGTATTGTAACGGTTTTTAGGCTTTTTTCAAGCTTTGTGTGTTGGTTAAAAAGCGGTGGCAAGATGTGTCGTTCAGGTCAATAGCTTCTTTTGCATCTTTAAGTGAAAACCATTTAAGTAACGTGCTTTCGCCCGCATCTACATTAAACGGTTCGTTCATGTCGGCACTAAAAACAAAGCACACATCAAAATGCACGTGGGCAGAAATATCTTTGTGTTGAGCTACAAAGCGCATGCCAATATCTAGCGGAGTGTCAGACAGAAGTTGAACCGATGTTAACCCAGTTTCTTCTCTATTCTCTTTGGTGGCAACGCTAAGAACATCATTGTCACCGTCGTTATGGCCACCAAACTGCATCCAACGTTTGGCTTTTTTATGCATATGCAGCAGCACATGGTTCATGTCTTCGCTTAAAATCCAGCCCGATGCTGTGACGTGGGCAACAAGATTAGAGCGCTCAAAACAGTCGGTGTTTTCGCGCACAAAATGTTTAAATATATGCACTTCGCCCGCTTCAGTTGGGCTTTTGGGCACATAATTTTCGAGCAGATGTAAAAGCTGGTCGCGGTGCGGCATAGTTAAGCGCCCGTTGCCTGTAAATCGCCGCCCACACGTAGAGGTGTCACACTTGTCGCCAAGCCATTGTCGCCCACAGTTACAATAACGCCGCACATGGTGGCTGTGCCTGTTGCGGGCTGCATGGGGTAGGGGCGGCTGTTTTCAAACCGTTTGACTACGCCGTCAAAATCCATGCCTAGGCTGCTGTTGAACACGCCGCACATGCCTGCATCGCTCTGAAAAGCTGTACCATTGGGCTGTACGCGGGTATCAGCGGTTGGGATGTGGGTGTGGGTGCCCACCACTAAGCTGGCGTGTCCATCCCAGATATGACCAAGGGCGGCAATTTCGCTGGTGGCCTCGGTGTGGGCATCAATAATGAGGGCGTCGTAGTCTTCACCTAGAGTGTGTTCCGCCATGTGCACGCGGCTAGCAGCAAACGGGCAGAGCACGTTCATACGCATAAATACTGTGCCGTGAAGGTTCATCACGCCAATCTTTTTGGTGATATTATCTTTTTGGTAAGTAAACGTATTAAAGCCGCGCCCAGCAGTACCCTTCGTGAAGTTTGCTGGGCGCAGTACGCGTTGTTCGCTGCTGAGGGTCTGGGTAATGTCACGTTGGTCAAACGCGTGGTCGCCAAGGGTAATAACGTCAATGCCGCATTGCAAAAGATCTTGCGCATGCGCGGCCGATAATCCGCGCCCACTAGTGGCGTTCTCGCCATTTGCCACCACAAAATCTAGGTTGTGTTCGGCACGAATGGTCGCTAAGTTTTCTTTTACGGCTTTACGGCCGGGGCGGCCAAAAATATCCCCCAAGAATAAAATTTTTAAGTCCGACATTTAATAAGTTCCTTTCCTGTCACTACATAGTCTGCTGGCTGGTCATGATACTCAGCCGGGAAGTTTTCAATTTCTAGTTCAGTTTGGCACACAATAGCGCTTAGAGTATCACCGCCTAAAGCCTTGCAGGTACGGTCATAGTAGCCGCCGCCAAATCCTAGCCGATACCCGTCTTTACTGTAACCAATAGCGGGCATGAGCATCAGTTTAGGAATAATTTCGACCCCTGTTGCGCACATAATGCCTAATAAGTCGCTCTCCAGCACATCGTCTTCACGCCACACATTAAAAGTGAGGGGGTGCGCGCGCTCAACCACACGAGGTAAACATACGGTGACGCCATCCCGCCAT
>CALFWJ010000152.1 GCA_937928525.1 uncultured Alphaproteobacteria bacterium
GTTAGTGTTGTCATTGGCAGTCCACTAAATACTTTTTTTCATACTAGCTTACCTTGGTATTTATTTGGTTTAGAGCTGCCTGCGCTCCTTTATGCCGTGATTTATTTTTATGGCACACTTGCGATAGTCCATGTTTTTTGGCCCGCTGTTATGCTGGTTAGTATCTTATTACTTTCTTTTTCACTTCATACTCCAGCACTATCATTTATCAAAATATTTGATAAAAAACCTGTAGCTGAATAAGAAAGCCGCCCTTTGGGGCGGCTTTTTGCGGTGCGGTTACAGCTTAGTTGCGGCGCGGGCCACCACGTCCACGGTTTCCGCCGCGGTCTTTGCGGGGTTCGCGCGGTTTTTCTTCGCTGCCGCCGCCGTTGGCGATGACGGTGGCGATTTTCTCGGCTACGTTGCCTTTTTGCTCAACTTCTTTCATGGTGAGGCGGATTTTACCGCGGTCGTCGAGGTCAACCACTTTAATGGTGACTTCGTCGCCCTCGTCCATCACGTCGGTGATGTGGCCAAGGCGCACGTCAACTACTTCACTGATGTGCACAAGGCCTTCTTTGCCGTCCATGAAGCTCACAAACGCGCCAAAGTCGGTAGTGTTCACCACTTTACCTTCGTATAGTTCGCCAAGCTCTGGGTCGGCGCACATGTTGCTGATGAAGGCGACACAGTCGTCTACTTGTGGGCGTTTAACACCAGCGACTGTTACCATGGCATCGTCGTTGATGTTAATGGTTACGTCGTATTTCTCGCACAGGCCGCGGATGGTTTCGCCGCCTTTACCGATCACGTCACGGATTTTATCTTTGTTAATCTCGAACGACTTCATGGCTGGGGCGTGCTCGCTAATTTGCTCGCGGCCTGACGTAATACCTGCTTCCATTTTACCAAGGATGTGCATGCGGCCAGCGTGCGCTTGCTCGAGGGCTTTTTCCATGATGTCTTTGGTGATTGAGGTAATTTTAATGTCCATTTGCAGTGCGGTAATACCTTCGTCGGTACCGGCTACTTTAAAGTCCATATCGCCAAGGTGGTCTTCGTCGCCCATAATGTCGGATAGCACAACGTAGTCTTTACCTTCTTTAACAAGCCCCATAGCAATACCAGCAACAGGTTTAGCCATTGGCACACCTGCGGCCATAAGCGCCATAGAGGCGCCACATACGGTGGCCATTGATGATGAACCGTTACTCTCGGTGATTTCACTTACAATGCGCATGGTGTACGGGAAGTCTTCCTTGCTTGGAAGTTGACGTACAATTGAGCGCCAAGCCAATTTACCGTGACCAATTTCGCGGCGTCCTGGAGGGCCCATGCGGCGGGCTTCACCCACTGAATATGGCGGGAAGTTATAGTGCAGCATAAAGCGCTCTTTGCTTTCGCCGTTGATGCTGTCAATCATTTGCTCATCGAGGGCTGTACCAAGGGTTGCCACCACAAGGGCTTGCGTTTCACCGCGGGTAAACAAAGCTGAACCGTGGGTGCGCGGTAGAATATCTACTTCGGCCACAATCGGGCGTACATCTACGGGCGTACGGCCATCGATGCGGGTTTTGTTTTTAAGCACGTCTTTACGCAAAACCGTGCCTTCCATGCCTTTAACCAGCTTGGCCACAACTTCACCCATGGCTTCGTCGTCCTTAGCGTGGGCTTCGGTTGCTGCTGCACGGATGTCGGCTAGCGCGTTACTACGCTCTTGCTTGGCTTGAATGCCGTAAGCTTTTTTAATGTCAGCGCCGTAAGCTTTTTCAAGTTTGGCTTCAAGGTCAGAGTAGTCCTCTGCTTCTGGCATGATGTGGGCTGGTTTGCCTGCGGCTTCAGCCAATTCGTTAATGGCAGCAATCACTTTTTGGCCTTCGTCTTGACCGAACATCACAGCTTCTAGCATGACGTCTTCCGGGAGCTCTGAGGCTTCAGATTCTACCATCAATACGCCTTCGTTTGTACCAGCAACACAAAGGTCTAGCGCTGATTCTTTACGCTCTTCGAAGGTTGGATTAAGTACAAGCTTGTTGTCAATCAGGCCAACACGGGCACCGTAAATAGGGCCAAGGAAGGGCGCGCCAGAGATAGCAAGGGCAGCTGAAGCGGCAACCATGGCCACCATGTCTGAGTCATTTTCGCCATCTGATGACATAACGGTTGTCACAACTTGGGTTTCGTTTTTAAAGCCTTTAGCAAAGAGAGGGCGGATAGGGCGGTCGATGAGACGGCTAACCAAAGTTTCTTTTTCTGTTGGACGGCCTTCACGTTTGAAGAAACCACCGGGGATACGGCCAGCTGCATAAAATTTTTCTTGATAAGTTGAGGTCAGCGGGAAGAAATCTACGCCTTCCATTGGTTTTTTAGCGAAAGTAACAGCTGCTAAAACAACTGTTTCACCGTAGGTTGCCAATACGGCACCGTCTGCTTGGCGCGCAATACGGCCTGTTTCGAGGGTAAGTTGCTTACCGCCCCACGATACTTCTTTTTTGTAAATTGTGAACATGTTTTCTCCTGTTTGCGGGAGAGGTTAGGAAGAGAGGAAGATTTTGTACTGCTTGCCGCTTTATCCGCTTTGAGCTTGGTTTTTCAAACTCGTTTAACCGCTTTAACCGCTTTTATTTATATGTTTATCTTTTGTGTCTGCGTGCTTTATACCCCACAGCCCCTGCCCTGAAAAGCAAAAAATGCAGTAATGATGTTTGAAATTGTTTGTGAGGGTACCCATAATAAAATAGATATGAAATTTAACTTACGCGACCTTCCGCTATTAGCTGTCAGTTTGGCAGGCTTTTTACTGCCCGCATTGGCACGCGCCCAAGTGGGTGAACAAGGCCGCGCCGCCGAGATTCTGGCCAAAGGCTTATACTGCAATACCTTTGATGTTTTAAGTGGTGATGTAGGCCTTATTCTTGGTCTACTTGTTGGGTTTATTGGTTTTCTTATTCTTATTTTTAAACAACTTCATGCTACAGGTATTATTCTTATTTTGGCGGGTGTGGCGCTTACGGCATTGCCTGCATTCTTTGAAAGTACGTTTAGCGGTGTTTCTGGCATGGCTGCACAATCTGGTATTGGAAATCAAACTTTTGATACATTTTTACAAGGGCGTCAATCGTTAGGAGGGTGCGAACAATACCGTGCGAACTTAACTTTTATTGAAGAAGGCATTTTGTTAGGTGACGCAGATCCACAAGGAAATTTTGGTGAAACCGTGACTTTACCTGATGGCACAGTTATACAGAGTATTGATGGTTTAATTGATGACGTACTCCGCCGTGAAGGAGGTTACGTAAACCACCCAGACGACCGTGGTGGACCAACTAACTATGGTATTACACAAGCCACATTATCAGAATATTTAGGGCGCCCTGCTACTATTGCAGATGTACAAAATTTGGCAGTTTCTACCGCCAGACAAATTTATCGTAACCAATATGCTCCTAGCGACAGTATTCCGAGTCACTTACGTGCCGCCGCATTCGATAGTAATGTAAACCATGGCCGAGGTGGTGGTAATACTATTTATAATAACGCTGTAAGCGCTGCGGGTGGTGGTGTACCATCGAATAGCCAATATATTAACGCGCGGGCTGATTATTATCGTGGTATTATTAGTAGAGATCCATCACAACGCTCTTTTGCTGCAGGTTGGACCAATCGCTTACGTGAATTTGGTTATGATGGCCCACCTCTATAAAAAAGGATAAGAAATGCTCTTTAATAAAATTAATATAATTGCCTTTGCTGCTCTTGCTCTTACGGCTTGCAGCGAACCAACATCTAAAGTGACTGCACCTATTGAAATTAAACCTTCTGCTGCTGTTCATACTACTTGCAAGGAGCCGTATGAGTCTGCCCTTTCTTCTGGCCAAACCAGTTTAATGCGCAATGCTTTAGCCGATATTAACAGTTGTTTAGAAAAAG
>CALFWJ010000153.1 GCA_937928525.1 uncultured Alphaproteobacteria bacterium
AACTGCCAATCGCCCCCTGCCCAAATCTGGCTATAGCTATGGCTAAATGCTAGATTTTGCGCCACATTCTTCTGAGTACCTGCAATTTTTTGTACCAGCCAAGGTGTCTGACCAGAAGCATCCCGCGCCACCAAAGTTTCAGCAAAAATGTTTTTGGGTGCGCCCTTCAACGCTGTATCAATTACTAAGGCTAACGAGGCTTTTTCGCCAATATCTTGCGTATCTAACTCCTGCGTCATCATCATTCCAACATCAACCAAAGCAATAAGCACACCCTCTTCCGATTGCCCCTTAATACTCGCTAAAATAGGCAGCGGCGCAGCTTTACCAGCCTCTAATTTTTGTTTAGTTGCTATGACTTGCAAATTCAAACCTTTATGCGGGCCCGTTTTTCCCTTCCAATAGGCACGAGAATCTCCCAAATAAGCCGTCAATTTTTGCTGCACGTCAGGTAGAGGCGGATACACCCACATGTCATTATTTTGCGCCAAAGCAGAAGCCCGCGGTACAAATCCTAACCCCTGAATATAAGGTACTTCGGTGGTTAAGTACCCCGCCACCAGTGCAAATTCGTTCTCTTCCACCCGTTCAGATGCCAAAAATAGCTGCTCCACACTCTCCAATCGGCTGTAGAATTCTTGCTGTTCACTCAGCAGTGTTTGAATGGCTACATCAGCCGTTGCCTGCAAACTTTCACTCCAACGCTGCTTTTCGCTGGTTAACGTATGAATACCCGCCCACAAAGTCAGCCCCAAGCCCAGAATAAGGACCACAGGCACCAACACCAGCCAAGGCAGGGTATTTTTGGGCATAAGTTATGTAATTACTTCATTATTTTCAGCATATTATGCCGTCAAAACCCCAACCCCGCAAGCAACACATGTCACAACAAGCCATTTTGCCCAAAAAAAAGGCGGCAGATATAAAATCTGCCACCTTTTTCTAAAATTGAGGCTTATGCAACTTCTTAGTCAAAGCCTTCCAAAAACCCTTCAAAATAATCAACAATTTGCTCAAGCTCAAAAATATTTGGTGTTTTAGAGCCACGCTCATTAATAAGCAATGCACTCTCTGCTTCTTCTAAACCAGAAACAAGGGTCGCCCACAAACAAAAATATTGCCGCCCTTTACCTTCTGATGCATCTACCACGTTTTCATATATAGCTAAGTCTTCTGGTAACCAGAATTCAACAACTTCATATTCCCACCTTTTCCGTAAAACTCGATAAGAAAAGACAGACGCGGGAACATTAGTTCTAAGCATTGAATAAACTAAAGAAACTAAACGTTTTTTTGTTTTTTGTGCTTCTTTTTCAGCTCTTTCCTGAGGTGTTGACGTTTCATCTAAAATTTCGCTTACAATCGATAAAGGCATTATTCTTCTCCTAAAAGTTTCAGATATTTCAAACATATTCCTATGTATACTCAAAATTGGCTTAAAAAGCAAGCAAAAGCTACTCCTCTAAATCACTCACCCGCAACGCCTCTTTCGCCTGCGCTAAGCTATAGCCACGTCTAATTAAAAACGCCACCCGCCGCTGCACTTCTTTTTGGTACGCCAAACGGTCAAAACCCCCGTTTTCCGCATAAGGCACCACCTCTTCTAGTGGTTTAAATCGCCGCGCCAAAATATCGTTCGCGGCCGCCTGAAAATCATGCGTTTCGCTAAATTCTTCTTCAGGCTCCACCAGCTCACGCATGGCCTGTGCTGCCACATCTTCCGCCACGCCTTTTTGCGCCAATTCTTGTAAAATCCGCACCGTCCCCCAGCCCGATAACATGGCTCGGTACCGCGCCCGACTCAACGCAAACGCTGCATCATCTAAAAACTTTTTATCCTCCAAACGGCCAATAACATCCGCAATTTCATGACCTGCAAAATCTTTTTTCTTCAGCGCGCCTGCCATCTCCTTCACGGCATATCCCCGCCGCGAAAGCATCCCCAGCGCAGTATCGTAACAATTCATTTTAGCCACTTAAACCAACTTCCCAGCTAAAACTTTCAAATCGCCTACCACATCACAAGCAGGAAAAGCCACCGCGGCCACGCTCTGCAATTTAACCGCCATTGCGTATTGCTTGTCAGCCGGTAAAACCGCCAGTAGCGGCACATCTACATCCAAGAAGTTTTTGCAAGCGGCTTGCACTTTTTCTGCCACGCGCGCGCCTTCATTTTTACTGGCCTGATTAATCACCAGCGCGCAATTTTCTACGCCCTGACGCTGTTTCAACAGCTTAACAACAGCATAAGCATCAGTGATAGAACTCGGGTCTGGCGTTGTAATCAGTAACGTTTTGTCCCCCGCCGTGCATAGCGCTAACGTTGTGGCGTCTAGCCCTGCTGCCGCATCTAAAAAGACCACATCGTAATTCACGCTTAGCGCGCGTAATTGCGTTAGAATTTCTTGCTGTTCTAATCCAGCCATAAACGCCAACTCATTATTGCCGCTGCGCCCTGCAATAAGATCGAAGTTTTTTGTAACCGTAGTAACCGCTTTACCAAGGCCAATTTTGCCGCTAATCACCTGCGCCAAATCAACCTCTGGTGCCAGAGCCAACTGCACATCAGCATTGGCCAAACCAAAGTCAGCGTCTAGCAGCAATACTTTTTTGCCCTCAGCCGCCAAAATATGACACAAGTTAATCACCAACGATGTTTTGCCCACGCCACCCTTACCACTCGCTACTGTATAAATTGGTGTTGTCATGCTTAAACCTCTTCCATTAAAATATGCGCAGGTGACTTCAGTAAGCGCGTCGCTAAATCAGCCGCCGTTAAGCCAATAGGCCCATCCGCCATATCACCGCTAGAAGACACAGCGCCACCCGCCATCTGCATCGCCAGAATATTCACCACACCGCCAAGGGCTGCTGTTTCGTCTAATTTTGTGAATAAAATATCGTTAAACTTAAACCGCGCAAAAGCGGTCACCGTGTTTTTAAGCTCACTTAAACTCAACCCTGCGGGCAACACTAAGTGCACCACAGGGTTGCTGGTTAAGCTTTTAAGTTCGGTGTTAAATTTATTTAAAGCCTGCGCGCTATAAGGGTTAAGTCCGGGCGTGTCCACCAAAATAAGTTGCCGCTTACCCAGTTGCTCACCCAGCTTTTTCATACTCGCCGCACCGTCAATCACATGCGCCGTTTCGCCCAATGCATCAGCCAGAATATGCAACGGCTCAACGCCACCTACTTTGTGCGTATCTAAACTCAGAAGCCCCACACTTTGCTTACCGCGCTTACCCCACACCGCAACTTTTCCCACAAACGTGGTTTTACCCACTCCCGTTGGCCCTACAAATACATGCACGCGCCCCGCCGCAAAAACTTTACTAAGTGGCATTAAGTCTAGCCGTTTGTTTAAAATCATTTCAACGCCTTCACTCACGCTAAATTCAGCGGCCGCCAATCCAGCCTGAGCCTTTTCAATACTCTCAATCAGCGCATCATCAACGCCATGAAGCTTAAGCTGTTCGCCAATCAAACCATCTCCCATGGCGTCAGCTGTTTCCGTTACCGTTGCAAAGGCATCTATATTAATGGGTTTATTGTGTCGCACAGGCAGGTCTGGCGCAGGTGCATCCACCGCGGCTGTAATTTCTAATCCGTTTTGGCCACCCTGTTTAATTTTGCGTGTACTTAAAATAATGGCATCCTTGCCCAGTTCGCTTTTAATCAAGCGCAAAGCTTCAGGCATTGTTTTGGTAGTGAATGTTTTTAACCGCATGAAGTGACTATATATAAAGACTGAAAATTTAACAACAAAAAGCCCCCAATTAAGGGGGCTTCTTATTATTCTGTTATTGCTAAAAATTGATGAAACCGGCGCGGTACATCAAAAGCAAACTCTTCGTTCTCAACTGGTTCAAAGTCGTCAAGCATTTCTACAGCAACTGACAATCTAAATATTGGATCCTTTAAAGTCATTTTACTATCGTCATCAAGGCAATATAAAATTTCTTTTAAAGAGATTTCGTCAATCATATAGCCCGAAATTAAAACTTTTAATCCATGCTCACGATACATATCTTGCGCCAGCTTATCAGCATATCCGCCAAAATCCCAACCCCGCAAATATAGGGCGCGCACACAAGCCAGTTTGTCATCTTCTACTTGTATATAACGTGCTTTTTCACCATCAAGGGCATCAATACACTCAGTATCCTTACGTAATTCATCCAAGCTATCAATTAAGTCCAGCACAACTTCACGCAAATTTTTATCTAAACTCTGAACAGAATGAATCTGCA
>CALFWJ010000154.1 GCA_937928525.1 uncultured Alphaproteobacteria bacterium
TGAAGAGTTTGAACCTTGAGCCGATTTACAACATTGAGAAAAACCCACTCCCGTGGATGGACTTGATGTTGAATGCTGACGAGCACGCGAACTTCTTTGAGCAGCGCTCAACCGAGTACGCCCGCGCCGCCACTAAAGGAACTTGGGACGATGCCTTCGATACCATGCTAGAGAGTGCAACGGTAGAAACAGCAAATTCACCCGCACGGATGGAAAGCTGGAATGACACCGAGCACGCTGGTACGTTTACTGAACTTCAGGAGAAGTTTGGGAAGAGCGAGTAGGTTACTTCTGCAAAAAGCCGCCTGATGATAACTCATTAGGCGGCTTTTTTATTATGTAGAACAGCATTCTTTATAAAATTTAAAGGATTTGTAAGAAGCAAAAAGGATAAGTAATCCGCCCCACATACAGGTTGCTAAAAATAACAACACTGCTATAAATGGCACATCACCTCTACAAGCTAAATAAACTTGCTCTAAAGAATTTTTTATCCAAGGTGGCTTATAATCAACAATCTGGCAGAGCTCTGCCAATATAATAACCGCACTAACAAGTACATATATTACCATTCCTATTGCTACATAGAGCTTTTCAAACAAGTTCATGGGATGAGTGTCTGTGATTAAACCTAAGTAACCAAATATAACAACAAATGCGCTGAGAACCCAAAGCAGTGCATGTTTTAAAACAGTATGATAGAGAATTTCACAAAATTTACACGTCATAATTTTTCCTTTCAAAGGAGAAGATGTTTCTATTAATATTTCTATATACGTATACCTTAATAGTTAGCATATATGCAAGCTATTTTTCAGCGCCGATTTTGCTGGCGAGGGCGGCTTCGATGAAGGCGTCGATATCGCCATCCAGCACAGCTGTTGTATTGCCGGTTTCGTGGGTTGTGCGCAGATCTTTCACCAATTGATAGGGGTGGAGAACGTAACTGCGGATTTGATGGCCCCAGCCGATGTCGGTTTTATCGGCTTCTTGGGCGTTGCGCTCGGCTTCTTGTTTACGGAGTTCATGCTCATACAGTTTGGCTTTCAGCATAGTCATAGCGATGTCGCGGTTACGGTGTTGGCTGCGGTCTTGTTGGCAGGTGACTACAATATTAGTGGGGGTATGGGTAATACGGATGGCGCTATCGGTAGTGTTAACGTGTTGGCCGCCTGCCCCGCTGGCGCGGTAAGTGTCTACCCGTAAATCGGCGGGGTTGATGTCTATGTCGATGGTGTCGTCTACTTCTGGGTAGGCGAAGAGGCTCGCGAAAGAAGTGTGACGGCGGTTTTGGCTGTCAAACGGTGAGCAACGCACCAGGCGGTGCACGCCGATTTCGGTTTTAATCAGGCCGTAGGCGTTTAAGCCCGCAATGTGAATGGTGGCGGATTTAATGCCCGCTTCATCGCCCGCTTGCTCTTCCACAATAGTGGTTTTAAAATCGCGGCGCTCAGCCCAACGGAGATACATGCGCAGCAGCATGCTGGCCCAATCTTGGCTTTCGGTGCCGCCAGCGCCGGGGTGAATATCGATGTAGGCGTTGTTCTTGTCGGCAGGGCCAGAGAGCAACGTGGCAATGCGCGCGCTTTGGGCTTGTTTATGCAGTTTTTTAAGCAGCGTTTCGCCCTCTTGTTGTGTGGCAGTATCATCCATTTCGGTGGCGAGCTCGAACAGGGTTTCTGTTTCTGATAGACCTTTTTGGAGGATTTCAATTTCTGCGAGCTGGTTTTCGAGGGCGCTTTTTTCTTGCAGAATTTTTCGCGCAGCATCGGGGCTATCCCACAACGCGGGGTCTTCCGTTTTTGCGGTAAGTTCCGCAATGGTTTTCTGCGCGGCCGCCACGTTGAGATGCTTTTCCAACAGAGTAATAACGTGCTCAATGTCGGTGGTAGCAGTTTTGATATCCATGGCTCTTTTTACCACAAAAAACGCCCTGCTTAAAGCAGAGCGTTTGTGGTTAGATTTTGTAATGGTTAAAGCACTGTTTCTTCAATGCCTTTGATGATCACTTCATCAATACCACGAATGATTGTCGTTTCAGTTGGGTTTTTAATCCAACCTTCTGGGTATCCTTTAATATCGCCAGTTTCCATTTTAGTCTCCTAGAGTAATGCGCGTTCACTATGATTGCGCGGGTAAATGTGTAAGTATTTCTATTCGTCTAGGTTTTTAGAATACAAGAACAAGATATTTTGGTCAATAAAAAAGCCTTTACTCACCGTCTTAAATCATATACATATTAATGAGATTTACTTTCACTTTTTACGAGGATTAACTTATGTATAACTCTTCTAATAACACTGAAAAACTGAGAAATTTTTTATCTCAGCAACAACAAATAGCTGAATATAAGGCTAAAGTTATTGCCTATTTTGTTCCTGCTTTTATTAAACTATTAGAGGCTAGTATTTATGCTCAACGTTTAACGTTGCCTTGGCCAAAAGAGCTCAAAAAGGAAGACGTTAAAGGCCCGCCTAACTGGTTAGCGCGCGCTGTAAGGCAAGAGCTTAACCGTAAGGGTTACTCTAATATTCAAATTACTATTAACTGAACACTTTACATATTTTAGGAGAATTAATATGCACTCTGAAGCTGGCCATATGGTCGTTTATGCCATAGAACAAATAGATAAAAGTATCAAAGATGAACGCTCTAGCCTCTTTGATAAAATTTCAGATTTCTTTCTTAAATTTCCTCATGAAACTACTTTTAAGTTTGAATTAACTTCTGAAAACGCACTTGTAAAATATCCCAGACACCGTAAAGATATAGAGTTATTTCTTTATGGGAAATTAGCCGTTTTTGGCATTAAAAATCTTGAAATAAACATACGCTGTCATGGATTTTTAAGAAAAAAACATGAAGCAATTATAACGCGTACTTTATAAAAAAAGCCTCCAGTTGGAGGCTTTTTTCGTTGCGGTAAACCTACGCGCTGGCGACGGCTTTAGCCTCTTTAGTCGCGGGGGCTGCGGCAGCTTCTGCAACCTCTGGCGCTTCAGTTTCGTCTTCATCTTCGTCATCTTCTTCAAACCAGTGTTGGCGGGCGGCCATAATCATCCGTTCGGCTTGTTTGGCGCCGAGCATGCCTTCTGGCAGCGTTTCTAGCAGTTCGTCGGTAGCGAGGTCTGCGAAGTCATCGAGAGTTTTGATGTCTTTTTCGCCAAGGGCGACGAGCAAGTCAGCGTTCATGCCGTTGAGGGCTTTCAGGTCATCAGCGATGCCAAGTTTTTCCATTTTCGCAGCGGCAGCGTTGAGGCTATCTTGCGCGCGTGATTGAAG
>CALFWJ010000155.1 GCA_937928525.1 uncultured Alphaproteobacteria bacterium
CTGCAATGCGGCTGGCCTCGTTTAGGGTGTTTTGTTTTTGGTCGGGGTTAAAGCTGTGCATGGGCTGAATGCTGTGTTGCTGGATAAGAGTAGCGTAGAAGCGTTGGAATTTAGCTGATTTAATATAACCTTGACCCCAAATGAGAGTGTGTTTACCGGTTGAGGCTGCTTCTGATAACATTGAAACGCTATCAGCGGTTGCGATAATGGTGTCGGCACTGCCAAGCAGTGCGTGATAGGGGTTATCTCTTGTTGTGGGGTTGGCAGCATCGTGGAAGAAGTGAGGAATTTTGGCTTTTTCAAGCTCTTGTTGCATGTATTGCGTGGCCGCCTGCCCTGTACGGCGTGAGGTTGAAATAAGCAGGCTGGTATTATGTTTCTGCGCAAAGGCAATAAGGTCTGCGGTAAATTTATGGGTATATTTTGGAGTGAAGTTCCAGTGTTTACTGCTGCCCCCCACAAGAACCGCGGTATAAGGTTGGGGCAGATGATGCAGTCGGGATGCCCAGCGCTCGGCCTCGGTTTTTATATAGTTGGTTTGAATATTATTTGCGGCGCCAAGAGTGGCCATAAGTTGGGGGATGTAATCGGGAGGATTGTCGTGCATGGGTGCGGCCAGAACATCGAATAAATTGGGTGTGCTGGGGACATTCATGAGGTGAATAGCAAAGGTTGTTGGGCTGCGTCGTTTAATATAGGCACTCACAGCGGCAACGTGTTTACCCGTGCCGATAATCACATCTGGGTAGGGTTCTGGTGGGAGATTTTCGAACGTGTATTTTGGTCCAAAAATACTGAAGATTCGCCCATATTTTTTGAATTTAAGCGTGTGAGTAACTACTTCTTTGATGCCAAGTGCGCTGATGATACCACGGGATTGGTTTTCGTGGCCCGCACGGCCATCGGACAGGAGCCAAACTTTGGTATGGGCGAGTGGGTCTTGGTTTTCTTCGAGCACTGTAGGTTATGTCTTATTTTTCAAGTACTTTAGCAGGCGGAACATAGCTTGGCAATGTGAGTTGCCAGTTTGAGAGCGTTTCGGGTGAAATTCGGGTTTGAATAACCACAAGGCATTGGCCGTTAAAGGGTTTTCCGTACCAGCCAATTTGAGCCGTTGTTCCTGCTTTTATAATGGGTTGCGTGTGGTCTTCTGGTTGGTTATCGGTTGGTAATATATGCGGGGGGGCGCTACTATTTGGCGTTTTAATTGGACTATGATACAGCGCTTTTTTAGCTTTAGATTTAAAGTGCAGGCGTGCGGTCACTTCTTGCCCGACGTAGCAGCCTTTATTAAAATCGATACCGTTGAGGTGCTCTAGCCCTATTTCGGCGGGAAGTGCTTTTTGCGGGGGGGCATCGTAGTAGACATCGGGGATGCCTAATTTAATACGGTGGGCATGGTAGTCTTGAAGCTCTTGGTGCAGAAGTGACGTTATTGTTGAGGGAATAAAGTTATAGTGGCGTTGGCCAAGGCTGTGCTGACGTGGGTCTGGAGCTGTGAGAGTAGTTTCTGTTTTTGAGGGTGAGGCCGTTGCCTCCTCCTCTGTTATGGTGGCACTGATGGTGACGTCTTGGGTAAAATCGTGGAAATTAATATTCTGGCCAAGAGTGGCTTGGTTCATTTTTTGTGCGATGGACATAAGCATAGGCTTGGCAACATCGAGGCAGATGATATTTGGGTTTTGAGGATGAATGAACAGGAATAAATCTGCGATGAGGCGCCCTTGTGGTGTGAGATAAGCGCTATAAAGCAAAGGCTCAGTAATGAGTTTATCAATATTTTGTGTGAGCAGCGGTTGCAGGAAATTTTTTGCTGCGGTTTGTGTTGGTGCTTCTATGCCTAAAATAGCGCGGTCTGGCAGTTGATAGCTTTGTTGCGTGTTTTTTGTGCTTCTGTTTATGGTTTTAGCGGTTTTCATGAGGGTAAATATAGCTTTTTTTGCTGGCTTTAGATAGACTGATGTTATGAAAATTCTGTTTATCAGTTATACAAATATTGGCGATGTCGTGATGAGTACTGCGTTGCTCAACCGTGTATTGGCAGACTACCCTGATGCTAAGGTAGACGTTATTGTTGGAGGTTTAGGCGCTGAATTATTTGCTAACTTGCCGCAGTTAGGACGTATTTTAACCATTAAAAAACGCAAACACCACCGGCACTATTTAGATTTACGCCGTGAATTAGCACATGAGCACTACGATATTTTAATTGATTTACGCACGCCCTTCTTTAAGTTTTTTGTGAATCACGACCGCTCTATTACCTTCCCCAAACGTTTGCAGGCTAAATATGCTGCTAAAGTTGAGCAACTGGGTAGCCTGTGGCCAAGCGCGCGTAAGTTAGAGCAAAAAGTTTGGATTGAACCGCGCGTGATGGAGGTTGTGCAAGAAAAAGCAACCAAGATTAAGCGTCCACTTGTTGTTGTGGGGCCAACAGCCAATTGGGCGGGTAAACAATGGCCACAAAAGAACTTTAAAGAACTTATTGAAAAATTAAGCCAACATGACGCGTATAAGAATGCCACTTTCTTGCTATTAGGTGCGCCGAATGAACGCAAAGATATTGAAGATTTAATTGCTACCGTGCCCGCTGCGCAAAGCTTAGATTTAGTGGGTAAAACAACCATATCTGAGAGTTATGCATGGTTAAAAATGGCTGATGTTTTTGTGGGTCATGATAGCGGTTTGTCTCATTTAGCGGCCGCCGCCGGCACGCCAAGCATTACGTTATTTGGCCCTATGAACGACAAAATTTATGCGCCATGGAGCGATGTAAATCATGTTGTCGTGCCGCCAATGCGCACGTGGCGTGAAGTAAACTTGCCAAAGAAAAAATATTTACCCCGTGTAATTAGTGATATTACAGTTAAAACTGTTTTAAATTGTTTTATCCGTCAAGAAATTCAACCTAATAACAAAAAAACGGAGAAGCGCCATGTTGCTGGCTGAGAAACAAATTTTATGGCGTATTTCTGCTGCCTGCTTAGGCGCGGCTATGCCTGCTATGCTGTTTGAGCGCACAACGTTATTTGTTCTTATTATTTTAGGCGCACTTGCTGGTATTTTGGCAACCAAGGGCAGTAGCTTGCGCGCAACCGCTGGTTTATTGAAACAAAACCCGTTTGTATGGCTTATTTTAGCGATTATGGCGAGCTTTGGTGTGTCTTCCGCGCTGGGAATTAATGCTGCTGAATCTTTAGATAAATATGGCCAAATGTGGATTGTATTATTGGCTGGCCTTGGTGTATTTATTGCCCTACGCGAAATGCCTGGGCGCCATGTTGAGG
>CALFWJ010000156.1 GCA_937928525.1 uncultured Alphaproteobacteria bacterium
CCAATTTACTACGTGTGATTGACCTCTAGTTTTTACTTGTTTTTCTGGCTAAATCCTGTATTTTGTATTCAGAACTCTTGAGGAGATACCTATGATTCCTTTTTCACAAAAAACTGATGATGAACTATTATTAAGTATTAAAGTTGCTCGCCAACATGGTTTTCATACCGTTTGTCTTATGGAGATTGATGAAAGTGTTGTTGTTGAAACAAATACTTCCGGAGACTATTTTGCAGACATGACGGAACAAGCAACTAGCCATGTCATGATTGCTGGATCAATAACAAACGACACTGAAGTTTTAGCTGTTATTACAGAATATCGATCAGAAAAAGCCACCGCATAGGTGGCTTTTTTACATGGCTAAGGCTTGGCTTACTAATAAGCCTTAGCAAATAGAGCCATATATTTGGCAGGATTACCCGTAATCACACAGTTTTTACCAGCCACATCTTGGTCAGTAAGCGGCAAACACCGAATCGTCACTTGCAGGTGCTCTTTTACCTGTTTTTCGCTCGCAGCATCGCCGTCCCACGGTGCCAATACAAAGCCACCCGCCGACCTATCGTTTTTGAAGCGCTTATAAAATGCCTCTTTATCTGTTATTTCGGTAGTCATTTTGTCAGCTCTAAACGTTTCGGCACGCTTAAATAAAGTTATTTGAATATCAGCTAAAATTTCAGGCGCTTTGGTAATAAATTCAGCACGCGGATACACTGTTTTCTCGTTTGTATCGCGGCGGGTTACAGCAACAGTGCCCTCCTCTAGCTCACGGGCACCAACCTCAATACGTAGTGGCACACCCTTTTTAACCCACGCCCATTTTTTGCCTGCGGTATCGCTATCATCTAGCTCAATCACCAATTTACGCTCAGCATAGCTTTGTGCTTCTAACTCAGCCTTAAGCGCTTCGCACGCCTCTACAATTGTCGCATCACCGCTCTTATCTTTCCCCTTCAAAAACGGTAAAATAACCGCATGTGCCGAAGCAACTTTAGGCGGTAGAATCAAACCGTCATCATCACTATGGGTCATAATCATCCCACCAATCATACGGGTGGATACGCCCCAACTGGTTGTCCAAGCGTGCTTTTGCGTGCCGTCTTTATCTAAGAACTGAATGTTCGCCGCTTTGGCGAAGTTCTGCCCTAAAAAGTGCGATGTTCCCGCTTGCAGTGCTTTACCATCTTGCATCATTGCCTCAACTGTATAAGTATCATCCGCGCCCGGGAAGCGCTCGGCGTCACTCTTCGTGCCCTTAATCACAGGTATTGCCATATAGTTTTCTAGAAAGCCTGCATAAATATCCAGCATGCGCTCAGTTTCAGCCACGGCATCTTCTTTGGTGGCGTGCACCGTGTGCCCCTCTTGCCATAAAAACTCAGCTGTGCGCATAAACAAACGCGTACGCATTTCCCAGCGCACCACATTGCTCCACTGGTTAATCAGCAGCGGTAAATCACGGTAACTTTGCACCCAACGGCTAAACGTTTCATTGATAATCATTTCGCTGGTTGGTCGCACAATCAAAGGCTCTTCTAACGGCCCCGCAGGCGTTAATTTACCGCCCTCACCTTTTTCTAAGCGATGATGCGTCACTACGGCACACTCGGTGGCAAAACCATCCACATGCTCGGCCTCTTTACTCATTAAACTGAGCGGAATAAAAATCGGAAAGTAAGCATTTTTATGCCCCGTAGCCTTAAACATGCCGTCCAAAACGCTCTGCATATTTTCCCACAACGCATAGCCCCATGGTTTAATAATCATGCAGCCGCGCACGCTTGAATTCTCCGCTAACTGCGCTTCTTTAACTACTTGCTGATACCACTCTGCATAATTTTCTTCCCGCGTCGGAGAAATTGCCGTTTTTGCCATAAGCACCTTTATTTCAATTTGTTAGGCGCTCATGTTAGCTTAACGCACGATTAACGGCAAGAACAAGTAACCATCATCGCGGTAAATACGTAAAAGAACGCTCTCTTTACGCACATTAAGCGCGCGGTTAAAGCTTTTAATACTTGTTACGGCTTTCCAATCTACCTCAATCACAATATCACCTTGTTGCATGCCTGCCTCGTTTGCTGCGCTACCGCGTGCTACCTCAAGAATAAGCACACCTTCAATGTCTTCCGAAATATCTTGCTGAGCCCGTACCGCTGCTGTAAGGGCTTGCGCGGTTATGCCTAAAGTATCATTTTCGCTGTTTGGTGCAGGGATAACTTCTGCAATTTTCTCTTCTTCTTCAAGCTCTGCAATGGTGACACCCAAGGCCTTCTCTTTACCATTTCTAATAATGTTAATGGGCACACGTTTACCCACAGGGGTTTCAGCCACTAAACGGGGTAGATCAGACATTTCTTCAATATCTGCATTATTAAACTTTAGAATGACATCGCCGCTTCTTACACCCGCCTTTTCAGCCGGGCTCCCTGCAATTACTTCACTTACTAGAGCACCAATATCATCGCTTAACTTAAAGGATTCTGCCAATTCTTCTGTCACAGTTTGAATGCGTACACCTAGCCAACCACGAATAGGTCGCCCATGCTCTTTAATTTGCGCAATTACTAGCTTTGCTGTGTTAATTGGCACTGCAAAGCCAATGCCGTTACTACCGCCACCTTGGCTAAAAATAGCTGTGTTTATACCTATAATTTCGCCATTTTTATTAAATAGTGGCCCACCTGAGTTGCCCGGGTTAATAGCTGCATCGGTTTGGATAAAATCGTCATAAGGCCCTTGTCCAATGTTTCGTGACAGCGCGCTGACAATACCTGCGGTAACTGTGCCACCCAATCCAAACGGGTTACCAATTGCCAATACTCCCTCGCCTACGCGCAACTCTTCGCTGTTACCTAGCTCTGCAAATGGATAACCGCCGTTGCGCTTTTCTAATTTTAGTAATGCTAAATCATTCTTTTTATCGCGGCCAACCAACTCAGCCGCGTACTCCTCACGGTCTTCATTAAATTTAACAATAATTTCATCCGCGCCTTCAATAACATGGTTGTTGGTAACCACAAAACCATCGTTAGAAATGACGACGCCGCTGCCTAAGCTGCGCTCTGGTTGGCGACGTGGCGCACCTTCAAATTCACGCCCTTGGTTAAAACCCTCGAATAATTCTTCAAACGGCGTTCCTGCGAATGGGTTCCCTTGTGGCAAGCCCGAAGCCCCATCAGGCCGCGCCTTAATATCAGTTTTTGTTGCAATGTTCACCACAGCCGGAGAAAGCTGTTCAACTAAATCCGCATAATCTTCCAGCGCTAATGCTTGGTTAGCTAAAGTAAATTGAAGTGAAAATAACATGCCCAAAAAAAGTGCGCGCATTTGTGTCCCCTGTTTTTATTGTTACTTATTCAAATGGTGTAACGGCTATTTTACGGATTTTCCTGCTTAGGGCAAGTAACTAGATAAGTTTTGCTATAGCTTTTGCACTTTTTCAGCACTAACCTTAGGTTTTTACAGCCTTTGGCTTTTACGTATTCCACAAAAATGGTGGTGTAATTTTAAATACACACTTAAAGAAAAACGCCCTAACTAAAGTCAGGGCGTTTTTCATAAATTTAACTGATTCATTGTGAGGTAAAACTTAGCTGAAAGCTCTCCTTCGCTTATCATACGCTGTAATAATATTCCAGCACGCTCCTCTTTTTTTGCATGCAATAGATCACTCTTCCAGCGCTCTTGCTGAATAAATTCTTTTCTAAATTTTTCAGGCATAAACCTAGCTTCTGTTTGAACACCAAGGCCTGTTGCGCAACAATTCTGTGGTATGTTCCACTTTTCTTTCAACCACCATGTTCCAAAATGGACTTCACTTGCAGCTATGATAAGTGGGTGCGGTTTAAATTCATAACCATTATGGTACGCATTAGCTTTTT
>CALFWJ010000157.1 GCA_937928525.1 uncultured Alphaproteobacteria bacterium
CAAACTAATGCAGCTTGGCTGGGAAGATATGCAAGAGCTTGTGGCTGGTATTCTGCGCGCCATGGGCTACAAAACCCAAGTCTCTCCCAATGGCCCAGACAGGGGTAAAGACATTATCGCCTCACCAGATGGCCTTGGCTTAGAAGCCCCCCGTATTTTTGTGGAAGTCAAACACCGCAAGGCCACACAAATGGGCGCATCCGAGGTCAGATCATTCATCGGCGCAAGAAATCCCCAGCATGACCGCTGCCTATACGTCAGCACAGGGGGCTTCAGCCGAGAAGCGCGCTACGAAGCCGAACGCGCAAACGTCCCTACCACGCTGATTGACAGCGATGAACTTGTCAGCCTGCTCATTGAAAACTACGAAGCCACCGACACCACCATTCGCTCGCTTATACCTCTCCGTAAAACCTACTGGCCGATATAGCCTGTGAGTAATATTGTGCGTAACTCCATTTTCACGAATTGATATTCCCCAAATATATCAAAAACTTATCCGTCCAGTTAAACGCCCTCCATCGCACCGAATCTTCATCCAACACCCAAAATCCCATTCGCATTTCCTGCCAAGATAATTTATAGTCTTCACATGACCACCTACCGCCCAACCCCTTGCGTCCTTGCCATTGGTAACTTTGACGGCGTGCACGCTGGCCACCAGCACCTATTAACCGTCGCCCAAAATATTGCTATTCAAGAAAATCTTCCCCTCCATATCCTTACTTTTACGCCACATCCACGCACGGTTCTACGGCCAGAAATCCCCCACGCATACCTCATGACCGACACAGAAAAAGAAGCCGCCCTCCTCGCCAACGGCGCACAAGAAGTGCACTTTCTACCCTTCACCCACGACCTTGCTGCCCAAACACCCCCAGCGTTTGAAGCCAACATTCTCACCACACTCCTGAACACCAAACATGTCGTTATCGGCACTAATTTCCGCTACGGTAACAAGGCCGCAGGTACGCCAGAAACCCTCTCCCAGAACCCCAACTTCACCGTTCATACTGTTCCCCTTCTGAAAGACGCTGACGGCGTCATCAGCTCGACCCGCCTGCGAGAAGCGCCATGAACACCCCAGAAGCCGCCCTCCTGCTGGCCGTTAAACCCCATGGCGACAGCGCTGCAATCCTGACCGTTTTCACCGAGGAGAGCGGCCTCAAGCGCGGCCTTATTCGCGGTATTAAAAAGAAAATGAATTTTCTGCAAGCGGGCAACAAACTCTCGCTCACCCACAGCCGCCGGCTGGAAAATCAACTTGGCACATTCATGGCCGAAGCAAACGTAGATTACACAACACCAGCCTTAAACTCTTCTGCGTGCCTTAATACCATCAATTATGTGACTGAACTTCTAGCGCGCACGCTGCCAGAAGAGCAGCCCATGCCAAGCCTATTTAATCTCACCGACGCCTTCTTAAGCGACCTCACCTCCATGGGCGCAGAAGGCTTATGGCAGCGCCTCGCTTTTTACGAACTCAGCCTTCTTACCACTATGGGTTACGGGCTTTCTCTCACACCCGACTCTGGCGCTGTGCCCTGCACTTCTGGCACACCATTAACTTATGTATCTCCCAAAACAGGGTGCGCCGTTAGCCAAGTTATGGGGCACCCCTACGCCGACAAACTCTTCCCACTGCCAGCACTCTTTGGCGGGCCAGAAACAAACCCAGAAGCCACAGACCAGCGCCATACTTTTACACTTACGGGTTACTTTCTGGAAAAACTTTTACATAATAAGCACCTAGACAGCAGGAATTATGCTCTACAAACGTTACTCAAATAACCCCAATTAAAGATACATTCAACTTATGAAAAAACTATTTACCGCCATGTTCTTCTCCACCCTCTTGCCTCTCTCCGCTTGCACTGCAGAAGAGAAAAAAGTACCAACCGACACACCTTCTGGCCAAGAAGTTGCCATTTTTGCAGGTGGTTGTTTTTGGTGTATTCAGCATGACTTTGCTGACCTCGAAGATGCAGGCCTTATTACTACTGTTGTAGGTTATACCGGTGGCGAGTCAGAAGACCCCACATATCGCAACCACGGCACTCACATTGAAGCCATGCAAATTACCTTCGACCCCGCAAAAATAAGCTACGAAACACTCCTTAACCGCTTTTGGCCAAACGTAGATGCCACCGACGGCGGTGGCCAGTTCTGTGATCGCGGAAATAGTTACCGCCCAGCTATCTTCACCACGTCACCAGCGCAGAAAAAAGCCGCTGAAGCCAGCCGCAAACGTGCCCAAGCCGCTATTAAAGATGGTGAGAAAATTGTAACGCCCATTATCGATGCCAGCACTTTCTATCTGGGCGAAGGCTACCACCAACACTACGCCAAAAAGAATCCCGTGCGTTATAACTACTACCGCTTCTCGTGCGGCCGCGACAAACGCACCGCCGAACTTTGGGGCCAAACCGAAAATTTAAAATAATTTTAACTAAAAGTAATGCTTGATTGTATTCATGATTTAGATTATGTTGCCTGTTCCATTAAACAGGAGAAACATCATGACAACGTCAAACCCTTTATACAACCTCAATTCACGGCGCTTTAGAAGCGCAAAATTTACAAGAAAACCGCCAACTCGCTACGAAGAAATTAGAGAAGATCCAAACGAACAGCGTACAAAGCTGATCGCTCTCAGTAAATCTGCGATTGGCCACATTGAAGAATATTTCTTCATGATCGCAAATAAAGTAAAGGAGATTCGTAAAATTCAGAAAATGAAATTTGCTCGAGATCTTCCTAAAAAATCTGCAAAAACGCATTTAGATGAACTCATTGATCTCAAAAAACAGCTCTACGATGTTCTTTGTATCATATTTCAATATAACCATGGCACAATGCCTTTCAGCTTTGAGGGCCTTGACCTAAGCAATGAAAAACTCACTAAATACCGCAAACAATACAAATCTCTGCATGATTACTTTACCACCCCAAACGCAGCACAATCCTAACGAAAAAAAGCCCTCTCACACCAAGAGGGCTTTTTATATATGTCAAAATTAAAACCCCGCCTTTCGGCGGGGTCTTATCGTACAGTCGGATACGATGGATGGGAGAGAGAAGCTCCGACTGTTCTTTTTCTAACCAAGTGCACCGTCGCGCACCAAGCCAGAAACTTGGGAAGCAAATTATATTATCTAATTTGCAGCAATTCATTAAGCATCTGGTCAACAGTAGACAGTACCGAAGAGTTCGCCTGATACGCACGTTGCGTAACAATCATTTGCGAGAACTCAGTTGCAATATCAACCGT
>CALFWJ010000158.1 GCA_937928525.1 uncultured Alphaproteobacteria bacterium
TTATTGGAATTTTAAACCTCTTTCAAACGTTGAGTTTTCAAAGATGATGTGGGCGGGCTTTGAATATTTTGCAGCGTCAATAATTGCATTTTGGGTATTGCCACTTGGAGCATATTATTGGCAATGGCATTTAGAGTTAACCTGCTTTATTTTTGCCTTGTCATGTTGGTATCATGGTGTGTGCCGATATAATTATTTACAAATAGAAAAGCCCGCATCATAGCGGGCTTTTTAGCGCGTTAATTTTAAATTATTTAACAGTATTCTTTTGTATCTCGCCAGGGGTTTCAGGGGTGACAATCCCCGCCGAAATAATCATTTTCGTCGCCTGTTCAACACTCATATTGAGGGGCGTTAAGTCTTTCTTTGGCACAAACAGCAAAAAGCCACTGGTGGGGTTAGGTGTGGTTGGCAGAAAGATATTTACCATTTCTTTTTTTGTAATATCTTGAACTTCACCTTTTGTGGTGCCTGTTACAAATGCAATGCACCAGCTATCTTTGCGCGGGTATTCTACTAATACAGCTTCACGAAAAGCATCTTTTTGGCTTTTTGCAATGGTATCAATAAGTTGCTTAAAGGTGTTGTACATCCAGTTAATACCGGGCGTAAGATTAATCAACCATTCGCCCAGCGCCACCAAGCGCTTACCAAAGAAGTTCTTAGTTATAATCCCAATGACAACCATTAAAATAAAACCAGCAACAGCACCTGTACCGGGGATGTTAGCACCTAGCCAAGTCTCGGGGCGATAAGCCGCAGGAATGAGTGGCACCAATAAAGCATCAAGCTTAGTAATAATCGCCCAGAAAATATAGAGCGTGAGGACCAACGGCAGGGTAATAAACAACCCCGTAATTGCGCGAGATTTAAGCCAACCAAACATCTTCGAAGCCTTTCCTGTTAAGAGTTAAGTTTAAAATGGAATTTCATCATCAAACGGTGCATCAGCATTTGTCACTGGCGCAGGTTGCATTGCCGGCGTTGGTTTAGCCGCCGCAGGCTCTTGGTTGTATTCGTTGTTCTGCGCATAACCGCCGCCAGCATTATCACCGCGGCTACCGAGCATGGTCATTTGGCCGCTAAAACCGTCTACCACTACTTCAGTGGTGTATTTTTCTTGGCCTTGGGCGTCGGTCCATTTGCGTGTTTGCATTTTGCCTTCAATATAAACGGACGAGCCTTTTTTTAGCCATTTTTGCGCAACGTCAGCCACAGGGCCAAAAATTACGACGCGGTGCCATTCCGTTTTTTCTTGTTTTTCACCGCTGTTACGGTCTTTCCAGCTTTCAGTGGTGGCAATGTTAAGGTTGGCAATGGGTTTACCGTCTTGCGTGTGGCGCACTTCTGGGTCGCGCCCTAGGTTACCAATAATCATTACTTTGTTCAGTGAACCGGCCATAGTATCTTCCCCCTGTGGAATAATATCGTTGTTATTTATGCCGCAGTATAGGCAAAAATAGGCACCAAGAGCAAGGGAGAAAGTTGCGCGCGGCCATAACCATTGGGTAAGCTATAAGCATATTTACAAAAGGAATAAATTTTTATGGTTGATAAATCCATTCTGTCATCAATTGGCGATACGCCACTGCTTGAACTTCAAGAGGGTATTTTTATTAAATGCGAATATCTTAATCCTACCGGCAGTATTAAGGCGCGGCTGGCACAATACATGATAGATCGCGCAGAGCGGGAAGGGCACCTCAAGCCTGGCGATACAATTGTAGAAGCCACATCAGGTAATACAGGTAACGCGTTATCAATGGTAGCAGCAGTTAAAGGCTATAAAATGGTGGTCGTGATGCCCGATGGTTTTTCTAGTGAGCGTGTCGCCATCAGTAAAGGTCTTGGCGCAGAAGTAATTCTCACCAAAGGCATAGACGTCACCATGGCGCGTGACAAAGCCCTCGAGCTTGGCAAACAAGAAGGTTGGTACTGCCCTGCACAATTCGATAACCCTTGGAACATCGAAAACAACGAGCGCTGGCTCGGGCAAGAAATTATCAAACAAATTCCCACAGGCGTTAAAATAGACGCATTGGTGCAGGGCGTTGGCACGGGCGGCACACTTATTGGCGTGGGTAAAGTGCTGCGCGAAAATCATAATCCTAACCTTAAAATTTACGCCATGGAGCCCGAAGAAGCGCAAACCATAGCCTGCGGCGAATTCGCGCCTCACGCTATTGAAGGCATTGGAGATGGCTTCATTCCCAGTATTTTTGAGCAAAACCAACATATGGTCACAGGCACCGTGAGCGTTAAAAGCGACAAAGCCGTGGCGATGATGAAAACATTGGCGCAAAATTATGGCACCTTTGTGGGGCCAAGTAGTGGCGCCAACTGGTTGGCAGCGCATAAGATACGGGCTGAAAACCCAGATGTTAAAACAGTTCTGACCTTCTTTTGCGATATTGGTGAAAAGTATTTGTGCGAGCATTATCCGCATGCAGACGAAGTACGCTAACTTAAACATCGGGCATTTCGTGCCTAAAACAACACACTCCTAGCGATGTGATGTAAAAATAGGCAGATTTTTGCTGCAATTTAAGCTTGATTCGCGTACGTTTAAAGCTATGAATTCTGCCAAATGGAAACCTGCCACCCAATCTCGTCGTCGCCTATTAAAGGGTGCATTTTTATTGGCGTGGGGAGGTGCTATTACCGTTGGCGCTATTTATCATCAACCTATTTATTCGGCCATTAAAACGGCGGTTATTACCGCAGGTGGTAGTGCGTTAGCTAGCGTGCAAGTTGAAGGTACTGTCTACACAGATAAAACAGAACTCCAAACAGCCCTCAACATAAAAGCAGGTGAAGCCCTTGTGCCTTACAACGTTGGCACCGCCCGCGAACGGCTTGAAGCTTTGCCATGGATTAAACTTGCGACAGTTGAAAAGAAACTTCCTGATACACTAAATGTCAGCGTGTATGAATATATTCCCGTTGCCCGCGTAGAAGAAGATGGTAAATGGTTAGTGGTCAGTAAAGACGCCGTCCGTATCCTAGAAGATAGCGCAAACGAATTTGCAGGCTTGCCGGCCCTTACAGGTGTTGGCGCCGCTGAAGCAACGTCAGATTTATTAGTACATTTGCAAGGTCGCCCCAACTTTGTAGCGCAACTTAAAACAGCAAATTACGTCGGTGAGCGCCGGTGGGATTTTACGTTTAAAAGCGGTGTGATGGTGCGTTTCCCAGATGAAAACGTGGCAGAGACATTTAAATTACTAGAAGAATTAGAGGAGGCTCGGCACGTGTTGAGCTTGGTGGGGGGTGTGGTGGATTTACGGTTGCCCGGTCGGGTCACATTAAAAATTCCACCTGAATTAAATAAAACACCCATCCTATAAGAAAGAGAATAAAAGATTATGGTTACCCGCGGAAAAAATCAGATTGTAGCAGGCCTAGATATTGGTTCGGCTAAAGTAACATGCTTTATTGCTGAACTTGATGAATTTTATAACCCCAACGTCATTGGTTATGGTCAGCACGCTGCAACAGGCATGAAAAAAGGTATGATCGTCGATATGGATCGAACCGAAACCGCCATGCGTGAAGCCGTTCGCCAAGCCGAAGATATGGCCGGCGTAGAAATTGGCGGCGTGATTGTGAGCGTTGGTGGCATTCATCTGCGCAGCCAAACCACTGATGGTTTAGTGGTGCTCAATAATCATGAAATTGCTGATAGTGATATTTTTAAAGTAATTGATGTCGCCCGCGCCCGCCAAATTGAAGGCGACCGCCAAATTATTCACGCTCAAGCTACAAAATATGTATTAGACGATCAAACAGATATCCGTGACCCACGTGGCATGATGGGCAGCCGTCTTGAGGCCGACGTGCATATTATTTCTGCGGCAAGTGCGGCCATCCGTAATGTTATGCGCTGTGTTGAGCGCTGTAACTTAGAAGTTCAAGATATTGTGGTACAAGGCTATTCTAGCGCCATGAGCTGCCTAGTAGCAGACGAGCGTGAACTCGGTGTTGCCCTAGTAGACATGGGTGGAGGTACTTGTGACATTGCTATTTATGTAGAGGGTGCGCTGGTACATACCGCAGTTGTTCCTGTCGGCGGCCAACACATTACCGCCGATATTGCCCGAGGTCTATCTACGCCACTTGCAACCGCAGAGCGAATTAAAACACTACACGGTTGCGCCCTAAGTACAGCCATTGGTGAAGATGAAGAGATTGAAATTCCACACGTAGGCGAAGATCGCCACGATCATGACGGCTTACACATTACAAAATCTCAGCTCGCAGGTATTATTCAGCCCCGCGCTGAAGAAATGCTTGAGATGATTCGTGATCAAATAGAGCAAAGTGGCTTCGAAAATGCGATTGGTCGACGCGTTGTGCTTACTGGTGGCTGTAGTCAACTTTCTGGCATGGCTAAGCTGGCTGAAGTGGTGATGGATAAATCAGTGCGTGTTGCTCGCCCAACCGGCGTGCAAGGCCTAACCGATTTAAGCGGTGCCCCACAATTTGCCACAGCAATTGGCCTCCTACTTTATGGTGCTAAGCAAGCTGCACAGCAAAGCCGTAATGCTAAACGGCGCTTTAATCCCTTTGGCTGGATTACAAATATGTTCTCAGCTCTTGGCCGCACACTTAAATTTGTGAACTAACTTATGGTGGCCTTGCCGCAATCACAGGAAAAAAAGTCAGATGTTCTGATTATCCAGCGTGTTGTGCCGCATTATCGCGCACCACTATTCGAGGCTTTATACGCGCAATACGGCTATCAAGTTGTTGTTGCCGATAATTTTAAAGGCAGCGTTAAATCTGTGTCGGTTAGCGGTGAAATTAAAACGCCATATCGTTTTTTTTACACCGAATATAGCTGCCACGTCCCCTTAGTCAGCATTGTACGTCAAAACAAACCCAAGGTCATAATCCTAGAAGCAGGTAGCAGCATGACCAGTACATGGCTTGCCCTTTGTTGGTGTGTGCTTCCTAAAGCTTTCAGGCCTAAATTTATCTTTTGGCTACATGGACGCCCGTTGGGCCAAAAAACAGGCTTTAAAGCAGGGCTAAA
>CALFWJ010000159.1 GCA_937928525.1 uncultured Alphaproteobacteria bacterium
TTGGTTTTGAGGGTCAGCATTTGCTTAATTTAACTTAATTTTTGGGTTTTTGCAGTAAAAGGTTGTTGTTTTTACTTTTTTACTTTATATACACTTTAATTGATTTTATATCTTACTTTGACTTTTTCTCTTACGCCTTTAAGGAGGTTGTTATGACTATAGATTTGAGTTTAGTGGAAGAGCAGGCTCTTTTAGCTAAAATACAAACTGGGTTTAATTATATTTCTGGTACTGGTTGGGAACAGCGCGCTGATTATGCGCACTTTTGGCCGCTGATTGACCATTTGCACATGTTAGCTTATGGGCCTGAGGCTGAAGTTTCTGGCCTTGCAAAAGGCTCGCTCAGCTTTATGTTGGGTGCACACGCTGGACGAACGTGCTGCTATGATGCGTCACGGCCTTATTTTCATGATGTATTGCAGATTGTTTATGTGTCTTGGTTATTGAATTTGGGCGCAGACTCTGAGCTAGTGGGCATTCATCATGGTGATTTGCAGTATTTGCCTGAGCATTTAAATGTTAGGCATGGCTGGGTTAATCTTATTGATGACTTGTCGCCTATCAAAATTTTTGATCGAGTTCGGCGGGGCACGCCTAACCTTGGCGATGCTTATGCTTACAAGGCTGATTTTGAGCTACCTGTTGTTGCAGGCAGCGATGAAGAACATTTGAACTTGCTGATTTGGGCGCTAGATTTACTGAATATGACACGAGCTAATGTTGATATAACGTTGGTGGAAAGAACGTTACATGACTTGCCTGACAGTTTGCCTGCATCTGTTTTGGTTATGATCTCGATGATACGTGAACATCCGAATATGCAGCAGCGTACGGTAGCTGCTTGAAAGCCCCGAAAATAAAAAAGGCCCCCTTGAATAGGTGGCCTTTTTTGCTGAGTGTTATTTAGCGATTTTGCACCCGTTGGCTGAAAATACGGAGGAAAACCATACAGACGATAATGGGAATCCACCAGAGGATAATGTATTGCGGGACGGTGGCTTTATAGCCAAGTGGGAACACGCGAATGGCAAGAATAAATAATAGCATAAAGGCCAGTGGGTTGGTGGTAAAATCGCGGTAGCGACTATTGATGCCTGTGTAGAGAATACCTGAGATAAGTCCCCCTGCGAGCACACCAAACCAACTGAAGTTCATGAACCATTCTGCCGTTATGGTGAGCGGCCAACCGCTGGATTGTTCTGGGTAGAATTGACTTCTGAACCAGGCGCCGGGGTCGACGAATTGTGGTTTGTTTTGCCAGATACTGCGCGGGATAACGCCTAAGAAGCCTAGGGCATAATCTTGCCCTGCTCTAAACCCGCCGGTGGGGTAATGATAGAGCATGAGGAGGGTTTTGTCGTAGAAATCCATATTAAGGGCGGCGCTGAATTGGCGAATGATGCTGTCGAACTCGAGATCGTGCCCCCAAAGTTTAAGGCGCATGACCTGCATAAACGATAAACCCCACACGCTGAAGGCACCAAACACACCAAGCGCGAGCATGGGAAGTTTTTTGATAAACAGAGAAAAACCAAGCACGGTAAACACAAAATAAAACATCACTTGGTCGCGGTCGCCGTAGAGAATAGTGGTCAGGACGGCGATGAAACCCATAAAGAAGACTGTATAAAGCAGCGTATTATTAACTTGCCAGCGCCCTGCCCGCTGTTGCTGAATAGCCGTAAAGATAAACGCGCTACAGAAATAACCGCAGATAGCAGCGATATTCACGACGAAGAAGATGCCGCCAAAGAGTTTATCGATGCGCACGGCATGCGTAATGGCGGCAATATTAAACCCAAATTTAGTAATAGGTATAAGCGCAACTAAAATAGAGAGCGCGAACAACCCGAAACAGACAATAAGAAAAGCCATAGGGTGCGGGCCACTGCTGCCTTCACCTATGTTGGGTGGGCGGATAAAAATATTGCCGACAGCATTGCCAATTGGGCGGGCTAGTGCTGCTAGGCTAAAGCCAATGACCCATGTGAAGGTGAGAAGGAGCGTTTTGTTACGCTCATTCTCCATGTAGCTGGGCATGAGGTCTTCTGGGTAGGGGACGTCTAGCCCTGTAAGGAGAAAGAAGGCACGCACTAGATAAATAAGCGTGAATAAATATGTGTAAAGCGCCACCGCATCGAACATATGGCGCACGTGCACGCGCCAACAAATACCTACCGCAACGAGGACGCTGATAAAGAGCAGGAGTTCGAATAAAAATGCCGTATTCATGGTTTATATTCTTAGCATGAATGTTTAAAAGTATGCTATCTTTTTACAAAATAAAATAAAGTTATGTGATCTTTCCATGCTGCTTGTGCGCGCTAGCCATAGTTTATCTGCTGCTGAGGATTTGTTGCGGGCGCAAAATATTGCTTTTACGCCGTTTGAAATTGCCATAACTGCCCCTATAGAAGTAACTTTACCCGCGGCGGGCCATTTAGTCATTACGAGCAGTGCGGCGGTGGCGACTATTCCGACGGGAGATTATAAAATTCATTGCGTGCATGAAGTGACGGCGGCTACGGTACAGGCTGCGGGGCACGATGTTGCCACTGTGGGCGATAATAACGCTATGGCTTTGGCGCAAAAAATTGCGTCTGAGCATACGCCACCTGCTTTATTTCATCATTTAACGACTTCTACGGCTAACACGCATTGGTACAGCGTATTAACGGCTGCTGGGCATGCC
Organism: uncultured Alphaproteobacteria bacterium; assembly: GCA_937928525.1. GTDB lineage: Bacteria > Pseudomonadota > Alphaproteobacteria > UBA2136 > UBA6156 > CALFWJ01. Next base: position 2,693 of record CALFWJ010000159.1, read on the forward strand.
GTGCAGCGCCATAGTGCTTATTCTACAGTTTACGCTGAGGTGCTCACGCCTGAAGCCATTGCTGCCGTTAAGGCTGGCACACCTGTTATTTTATGTTCTCAGCGCGGGGCAGAGCACTTGATTTATTTAGTAAAAGCAGCCAAACTAGCTTCAGAATTAAAGCAATGCACTGCTTATTGTTTAAGCCCTGCTATTGGTGACATTTGTCACGCTGATTTTAACGCCACTATTACCGCACCAACACCCACATTAACCAGCCTATTAGAAATGCTATGACCGACAAAAAAACTGCCCCTGCTCCTAAAATTGCCGAACGTAAGAAGCCCTTTTTGCTCTTCTTTTTAGGGCTTATTTTGTTGGGTTTGTTAGGATATACGTTGTATGAATCGGAGCGGTTAGAACAGGCCAATAAAGCGCGTATTGCCGCCGCGCAGAAACCAAAAATGAGTGCCAAACCTCTTGTTGGGGCGCCTGCTGCAAAAATTTCTGAACCTGAAATTATTACGGCGGTTAAGCCTACTACACCTAAAATTGTAGATGTAACGCGCAGTGTTAAGAGTTTTCCGACCCGTGTTGTTAAGCCTTATATTGCAAATAGCGTTTCTTATTCTTTTAACCCCGTTGAGAAAATTGTAGCTGATGCGAAAAAAATTAAAAAACGCATTCAGACAACAGAAGTGGTTTCTCCGCCTCACCTTCCAGGCGAGATTAAAGGCCGTAACTTAGCGGGTACTGCTGAAGTTTTGCAAGCCACTTTGGCGTTGGCGAAGTTACAGGGCGTGCGTCAGGCACAATTGGCTGAGCTTCATACTTTAATGGGATTACTGCAAAACACGACACAACGCACTGAGGAAAAACAGGATTGGGCTAAATTAGCGTTGCGGGTGAGCCGCGCGCTAAAGGCGGATGATTTGGCGACTGCCTTAAATGCTTATGTGGCGCCCGTTGTTGAAAATACTGATAGCATGGCCCCTGTTGAGGGGGATATTGAAGCTTCTGGCTTGCCTGCTTTTTTAGCGCCATTTCAAAACTTAATTACGGTACGACGTATTGATGATCAGAGAGATAAGGCTGCCTCTAAAAATGATTTAAAAGCTGTTTTGATGGCGTATCGGATATTTTTAACGAAGGAAAGTGAGTAAGTTATGTCTGGGCTATTTCGTTTATTAGGATTGGGTTTGGTGTTAGCTGCGGCGGCATTTTTGGTGCACACGGGCGCTGAGAATCCGGGGAATTTCCATTTTGTGGGCTTTGGGTGGGACGTACAGATGTCGGCTACTTTTGCCACTCTGCTATTTGCGATTGCTCTGATTTTGACGTATTTTTTTGGCCAGAGCATTCATTATTTAGTGACATTTCCCGCGCGGTTAAAAAATCGCCGTGGCTTGAAAAAGGCCAAAGGTGGTTTGGCGCTCTTGCATCAAGGGTTTTTGGCGCTGAATGTAGGCGACAAACAGGGCGCTGCTAAGTTAGCGGCTCAGGCGGCGAAAAAACTACCGAATACGCATTTAACTGATTTATTGACCGCGCAGGCAACTCAAAATGAAGATAATTTAATTGCTTTAACAGCAAACCCACAAACTGCTGTGAGTGGCCATATTGGACTTATGGAACAGGCGCAAGCCGATGGCCAATGGGGGCAAGTGAGTCACCATGCCCAGAAAATTTTAGCATTACATAAAAAGAGCCCTAAGGCTGAGGCGGGGTTGTTTGAAGCGCTGCTGCGTCAACAAAAATGGTTGGAGGCTAAAGCGCATAGTACCAACAAGGCTGAGCAGTCGGCATTGATGCTGCTTGCTGCTTTAGATGTGCGGAACAGTGCGCCTGATGAGGCGGCAAAATTGGCGGCGCAGGGCTTAAAAATTCAACCTACTTTTGTGCCGTTGGTTATGTTTCAGGCAGGGTTATTAACTGCGCAGACAAAACATAAAGCTACGGAGGCGTTTTTGGTAAAATCTTTGTTGGCGACGCCGCGATTGGATACTTTTAGTCGGTTACTAGACACACTCACAACGACATACCCCGATACGGGTAAACGTTATAAACGAGCCCAAGCTATTTTGAAAAAACTGGCGGACGGTACGCAAATTAAACACTTAGCCTCTGCTGATGCAGCGCTGGATGCGGGTGCTGGCGTAGCGGCGCGCAAAGCGCTTGGGTTGGCCCTCAATTTTGGTGAAACCCGCGAAACGTGCCAACGATTTGCACGGCTAGAAAAACTGGAGAATAACTTAGAAGGCCATGCTGAATGGTTACAAAAAGCACTCATGGCCGCACCGCTGGTGCAACCAGGTGATGATGCGGTAAACTTCTGGCAGGCATTTAAGGCTGAATATGCGACCATGCCTGCGACAGCTGCTGCTGTAGGGTTAGGTACACTTGCCACTGATACGCCTTTATTGGTGGGTTAATTTTATGGTTGATGACGAAGACTTGTCGGTTTGGCATGCAGAAATTGAAGATGTTGTGCCACGAGAAAAAGAGCGAACACCTGCTATTGACACAACCGATGATTTTGACGCGGTAGAAGAGCTCTTCCCCCCTCAGCTGGAGCGTGTTGTGACCGATGTTTTAGAAGATATTGAGGCTGTAGTGCCCGCTGCGCCAAAGTTGTTTATGCCTGATACTGAAGCTGGTGTGACGCGCGTGAATATTCATAGAAATACAGCAGATGTGATAAGTGGCAGTGCTAACGGCATTGATGCACGG